>JBAJNM010000024.1 GCA_036881865.1 Parvularculales bacterium
GCAAGACGTGTGATAACTCATCAGGTTATTACGAGTGTTCTCCGCATAACCATACGTATCCGCCTTCTGCTTCTTGTGGTCGTTCGGCTTGCACGGCATCAGTGAGTTCCTCTACGGAGCATCAAGGCGGTCCTTGTGCGTCGGGTCATACGTATTGGACATGTAATCCGAATCTGAATGTCTCGGACTGGCAAAACAGGCACAGTGTTAAGACGTGTCGTCGTTCGGGGTGTGGTCAATCGTGGCAGCCGTGTGTTGATGGTTGGACGGCACCGCGTTGTCAAGCGAAATCCGGGTCCGGGTGTTGGGCGCAGTAGTCCGTCAGTCGGTCAGACGTTTTAAAGTTTTCACCAAACGCGCCTGTTATCTCTCTTGATAGCGGGTGCGTTTTTTTATTTTTGATTTTCTCTATGTGTGTTATATTATTTTTTGCTAACCATTAGACTTAGCGAAAACTAACGGTCAAATATTGTCAAAAAGGTCGTGTTCATACTTATGTATGTCCACGACCTTTTTTTTTGGCAAACAGTAGTTGGTGTTTATTTATGACACCTGTTTCGATGATCAGTCGCGCCTACTGTTTGCCGGAGCAATGAAATGTTTAATTATTGTATCAAAAAACGCAATAAAGAGTCAAACTAATTTTTTACTTGACAAAAAAAGTCAAATAGGAGTATTCTAATTTATAGGGAGGCGATCCGTGTCGAACGAAAACAGTTTACCGCATTTCTCTGACGTGATGAACGGTTATGTCATGGAGGCTCTGTCTGTTGGCAAGCGTCCTTCGGAAGTTGCCGTTTTATTTCGGCTCGTTTTCCCTTATTTTGGGGAAGGTGTGGATGAAGAATACCTGAAAGAGCGTATTTTTAAACGTATCTGTGATATTCGTAAGAACCACCGGGAAAGGATCGATGAGTTGAAAACCGCGCCGGAAGCCTCAAAGCGAAAAATTCGTAATTCTGCGAATTATCGTCTTTCGTTGTTGATAGATCTGTTCAATAAAGCACCGCGTCTTATCCCTGGCGAGAAACAGGATAAGGATAATTTGGAGAGTGTCATGAAGGTCTTTGAGCAGATGCGCATCGAGATGGATAGAATAGACGGCTTTGATGGCGAACCGCTGCAATTAACGGCGACACCCTCAAAGTTGCCAGAAACGATGAAAAGTAGCAATATTTTTGGAGATTTCCATGCTGATTCGGGAGAAGAAGACGCAGAAGAATCAAGCGATCCACCGGGCGAATGAAGATGTCTCTACGGCTGGCAAGCAGAAGTTTGCGGAAGCCGAGAAGTTGCAGGGCAGCATCCAGGGCAGTCTTTCGGATATGGTTCGCGAGCATGATAAGCAGATTTCGGCGGATCCGTCGGTCATGTCGGATGAGACGTTCAACGAAGAATGGGAGCAATCGCTTTCAAGTTGGCACGATGAGATCGGGGAGAGACATGGTGGTAAACCGGCGATGACGCAGCGGAAGCGTATCGGTGTGATCCGTGCTGGTGGTGGTTACGTGAGAGTGAAAAGAGATAAGTAGATTTTAGACTTTATTTAAGTGTGGCGAGATAGTGTGGCGAGATAGGGCGTTATTGTGTTGGATTTCCCTATCATCTATCTCGAAGGTGATGACGACGAGATATTTATCTACGAAGACTCAATGAATCCTGTTCAGAAAGCGTTTCACGCGGACCGGAACAAGTTTCGTTGGCTTGGTGGTGGTGTTGGCGGCGGTAAATCCGTTGCTGCGTTAGTCGAAATACTCAAACAGAGCTGGAGTTATCGGAACAACTACGGGTTTATTCTCCGTGAGACGTTTCCTGATCTCCGGCTTTCTGCGTTAAAAGACTTCTTCACCGTCTGCCCGCACGGTCTGATCCATGAGCAGAATCGTCAAGAACACTGGATCAAGATTTACAACCACATCGGCTATAAGTTCATGAAAGTCGATGGTGGCGAACATCTGAAGAAAAAAGAGCAAGACGCTGCGTTATCGGAGATGGGTGGCTTAAGCGAGATCGCCTTTATCTCATTTGAAGGCACACAACGCGGCGAAGAAAAGTTCCGCTCCGCAAATATCGGCTGGTACTTGATCGAACAGGCAGAATCGTGCTATCCGGCTGTTTATGATGCGCTGAATCAAAGAATGCGACGCAAGCCGTCCGGCCGCAAAGGCATCTTTGTATCCAACCCCGACGGTCGCGACTGGTTGTGGCAATTTTTCCATCCGAATTCCCCTGATAGACGTAAGAATCACGCCTATTTCCCTGTCAAACTCCAAGACAATCCGACCCTCCCCGACGATTACCACGAGACATTGAAGGACACCTACACCGACGAAGAATACCAGAAGATGGTAATGGGTTCGCACGATGTCGCGACCGGTGCAGTCTATCCTGAGTTATCGCGTGAAATCCATGTTATCAAGCATTTTGAACCGCCTTCGGAATGGGACCGCGGTATAGGCTTAGATCACGGCTTGAACAACGCAACGGCTTTCGTGTTAGGTGCGAAGTTTCCGTCGCCATACGAAGGTGTCTATATCTACCGGGAGTATGAGGAGAAGGATCGCGTCGTTTCTCAGCATGCCAACATTATCTTGTCACTGCTTTCGTCTGCTTTTAGATGTTTTTCGATTGATCAGGAGACGGGCAAACAATTTGCTGTCGATCGCAACACTGTGTTAAACGAGTACAATGCGTTAGGTATCCCGTTTGTGGCGTGTTCGCGTGATATTGTTGCTGGTGTGAACCGTGTCAAGGAGTATTTGGCGTACGATCCAGTCTTGACACACCCGATTACCGGCTTGATGGGTGCGCCGCGCTTGCTCATCTCTGAGCGTTGTCCGAACCTAATCCGAAGGTTAGGCGAATATAAGAAAGAGGAACAGAAAACCGGACGCGGACGGCAAGACCCACCAGAGAAGTTTCAATCCTATAACATGCACCTCCCGGACGCTTTACGGTATCTGCTGCTGCCGTTTACATTCCCATTGACATCGAAATCTAAGATAGCGGGTTATGAAAAGCCTCGCTTACAATCGCATTGGCGTGCGAAGAAGCCGGAGTTGCTTGACGATGAGGGCAACTATTCTATTGGTTCAATGATTCAAGAATCGCATAAAATCAGGCGAACCGAGGGCCCGACCACTTGGCTCGCTGCATAAGGAGAAAAACGTGGCGATAACAGAAGAACGAGAGTTTATTTTACCGGCAGGCACGTGTCCTCGGTGTGGCACATCTGTTGCCAAAGATGCGACGACCCGTGTCATCGAGCGTAGCGAAGCAGGCGAGGTGATAGAGGTTGAAGAACCGATTTTGATAGACAAGGAGCAACGTGTTTTTGAGACCCCGATGTTCCGTGTCGTTGCCGATGTGTTGATCGGTCTCAACGAGGAATTGTATATTGCGGGTTCAAACACGCCGATAGATGCGGGTCGCCAAGAGATCGTCACAGGTATCCGTCGTGTCGATTACAATTCGACGCTTGGTGGCGGTCGTAAACCGACGTGGCAGAACCTTGAAAGTTTGGATATTGGGCAGTTGCTCTCCGAGAACAAGCAGCTGAAAGCCGATAAGTTAAGATTGGAGCGAGAAATCGATGTCCATAAACGGCGTGTTGAGACGTTGGGTCTCGGTTCTCATAGCGAGGTTTGAAATGAATCAGCTGCAACCGAGTAGTGGTCCTGGCACGAGCGCACAGAATCTACAGACATTTCAGTGTGATGTCGGCGAAGGCAATCTTCGCGTGTTTCGCGTCGTTATCGGGTCTACACCGGCGGAAGATGTGTTGTATACGGATATAACGGAAGTTAATGAGATGGGCGGTTTCGATCAGCAGTCGGAATTGCGGGTCACTGCGTCGAGTACAGACGAGTATTCGCAACGGTGCTGGTCGATGACGCAAGCGCATCGGAATCAGTTGCGTGCGCGTAATATCGCCGATGCCAACGGTCAACCGAACGTCGCGACGGTTGAAAATGTTGTCCCGCCTACGGAAGCCGATCATCCTGCTGAAGCGCGTCCGGTGTTAGGGTCTGAAGCGAACCCTGTTACGGCTCCTTATGTTGCGACCCCTTCTGAACCCCCTGAACCGTCGGAGAAGGTGTTGACCGAAGATGATCTTATTGCGTCGATTCTGATCACGTCTCAGCAATCTGCGATCGACGACTTAGGCGAGATTGTTGAGCAATACGTGCAAGACGAAAAAATAAAAGCGATGGCGAACCGGATTTGCTGTCGTATCGAAGGATTATACCAGAGACATGGAATTGCAAACCCATTTGAAAGCGATCGAGACGGCGTATAACGATCTGATCGCCAAGCATGAAGCAGAAATCGAGGCACTCAAAGCCGAACATGCTGATCGTTTATCTGCTATCGATGCGGTGCTACCGATGTCGATGTTAGATACGATTGTCAGTGAAGCGCGAGCTGCGGACATAGGTATTAATACCTTTCTGCTTGAGACTGTGATTCAGGGATTAAAGGAGAAAAAGCGTCATTACGTTCCGGTCTCATTGAGAACCTACGAAACCTTGATGTCGTTGGCGCGTGGTCGCGGTATTGATCTGAAGACGTTGACCGAACGCGATAGTTTTTTAGAGTATATTGAGCGTGGCGTGCAAATGGGAGCATTTTAGGGCATGCAACACGAAGGCTGGCAGGACCCTGATGGTGTGCATCGGTTAGACTCTCGACGTGTTCTCGCAGCGCGGGGTAGCATCCATCGCGATAACCCCGATGATACGCCCCGCTCGGAAGCCGTAGACTTGATCCGTCGTTTCCGTCAGAAGTCTGAAGACTCCGAACTGCGTCAAAAGGCGGTTCGGTGGTGGCAGCAGTGCGATCGGTTTATTTCAGGCGAGCAATGGGACGATCCTATTTCGGCGAAAAGTGAACAGGATATACAGTGGAAGTCTCGGCTTGTTATCAACCATTTATATCGTATTCGTGAGAAATGGGCATCGCTATTGATGGAGAATATCCCGAAAGCCGAGTTTATTGCGCGGGACCCTGGTAACGCTTTCGTTGCGGACACGTTGGATGCGTTTTTCGCACATGAATGGGAACGCAATGGCTGGACAACGACCATCGGTAAGGTGCTGAAACAGGTCTTGAGTCACGGTATCGGCTGGATAAAGGTATTTTGGGATGTTCACGGCGACGGGGGCCGCGGGACTGTCAAGCTTGAAGCGGTTTCTAACTATGATCTATTCCTTGATGAGAATGCGAAAATCGATGGCGGTAAACTCGTCTGTAAGTGGGCGATTCATCGGTTCGAGATGACAAGAGAAGATATACTCTCGAACTACGAGGACGACCCAGGCGGTGCGTTGGATATGCCTGTCGCCGAATCAGAGGGTAACGGGATGCCCCCGAAAAGTAGGTTTTCGCAATATGTCGAGAACCTGAATGTCGGTGGCTCAACGCGCGGCTCGTCTGCTGGTGGACTGAACAACGATATATCCGAACGTCACCCCGATCATGCGCAAAAGAAGGACGTGTTCACTGTAAACGAGTGCCTGTATTTCGACGATACACGCGTTGAGGGCCCCGCAATTGATAACGCTGTAGGACAGATACCGTCACTGAAATACCCGAGTGGGCGTGTGATGACGGAAACCGAAGGCAGACTGCTTTATGACGATGCGAACCGTCTGGGTTTTAACTATTTTGTGCCGTTTTGTCTCTCTCCGGACGTTGAACGCATCTATAATCCGTCGATTATCTATCAGTGTATCTCACCGCAACAGGAGTTAAATAAACGCCGATCACAGATTTCGGACCATGCTGCGTTAGCCTCGAACCCGATTCTTGTGGTTACGCAGCAATCACAGGTTGATCAGTCGTTTGTGCCGTATCCGGGTGCGGTGTTGGTCTCGATGGACTCTCAGTCGCCGGATGGTGGTATCCGTTGGCTGATCCCACCGCAGCAATCCCCTGAAGTTGT
The DNA here is from genome assembly GCA_036881865.1 of Parvularculales bacterium. Lineage (NCBI taxonomy): Bacteria > Pseudomonadati > Pseudomonadota > Alphaproteobacteria > Parvularculales > Parvularculales bacterium. The sequence goes on from JBAJNM010000024.1 coordinate 5,945, forward strand.
GCAGTCTGCGGTGTTCGCGGAGAACGATATAGATCGGATTGCGGGGACAGATGAAATCGAGCGCGGGCAAAGGACAAATCAGTTGGAATCGGGTGTCGGCGTTGAACGCGTACAGGAAGCAACAACGACCGTGCCACAGATGCATACGACGTTCCTTGATGATAATATGAAAGTGCTGATAAGGAACATTGCTTCCTTGTTCCTCGACTTCGTGACAGACGACCGGAAGTATCGGTTTATGGATATGCGGATGCTGCAATACCAGTACGGCGATTTCAATCCGGTGCAGATGTTAGTGCCGTCGCGTGAGAACGCCGTTTCCGCGGTTCAGCAAGAACTCAATACACTGCATCAGCAGCTCCTTGATGCCCAAGAGATGATGTCGCCGGAGGAATACGAGGAGTTAGAATTCCATATCGAACAGGAGATGCTTGCGAGGCTTCTGAAAATTGATGAGATTTGGCAGATGCCAGCGAGCGACTTAGTGTCTTTCGATGTGGCACTCCAAACCGGGACACGTAACTTCACACAGGAAGCGTTACAGGCGTTAGTGCTGCAGATGTATGAACTCGGTCTCGTTGTGCCAGCAACCTTACTTGATATGCTGAAGTTCCCGAATTGGGAGATCGCTTTACAGATGAAGCAGGAGCAAGACGCTGCCGATGCTGAAGCCGAACAACAGCAGATAGACGATCAGATCGAGACGGAGCGTGAGATCGACGAGGACGAACACGAACAAGACATCGAAATCGAACACATTAAGGGCGAGTATCGGCTGAAAGAGGCAGAGATCAAGGCACGCGCGCAACGTGCCGCGGCACGAGACAGGCAGAAACAACAATCAGAATCGACAACAAAGCGAGGTAAGTAGATGTCAGGACTTTTTAAGGAAGAACGCGGCGAGGCACTCTTAAAGGCTGTTGAAGACACTACAGAGAATTCCTATTTCATGACGGAAGCGTGGGAAGAGGGTCCGCACTCCGATGATGGTTTCATACTCGATGAATTACCGGAGGGACTGTTTTACCAAGAGGATCACCTACAACGTCTGAATATCACTGTGCCACAGGTTTTGACACAGGTAAGTCTGTATGAATATATGGGTATGCAAAATGTGTTAAACTGTGCCGAACCCGCAATGGAGATGGCGTTGTGTGTCTACATTGATCCTGATGACCCGATGGCAGATCGGATTTATACAGACTTAGAGATTGTCGATAATAGAGGCGGATTTGATCTACAAAAGCTCTTTCGGATCGACAAGAATAGTTCAGGCTTACGAGAAACAATGATATGGTGGTTATCACGTAGTGCGCGTGATGCGTTAAGAAAAAAGTTAATCAACGATAGGAGGTCTTAAATGTCAGGACTTTTCGGACGACAAACGTCGCCCCCTGAAGGCTTTGCGGATGCACCGAACCCGAATCCGGGTGCTGCACCCCCACACCAGCAACAGCAACACGGTGGCGATGAAGGGCATTTTACGCAACAGACGGGGATGCCAGAGCAACGCGGTGTGCCAGATTTTGAGGGTGCGGAATCGGGGAATGTAACGCAAGCAACGCCTGTGAATCAGCAGCAGACGCAAGTTCCGCCGCAGACGCAGCAAGTTCCGCCGAATCAGCAACCGCCGCCGCAGACACAGCAGACGCAGCAAGTTCCGCCGAATCAGCAACCGCCAGCGATGGATGCCGTTGCGTTAGAGGTAAAGCAAGCTGCTTTGGATGCGCGTGAAGCGAAACTTATCGCGCAAGAGGCACAGTTAGCGACGAACTCGCAAAACACGCCTGAAGAAGAACCCGCGCCGTCGCTTCTCTCGGATATTAACGAGGAAGGATTGGAATCTGAGGGTGAGCGGATGCTCTTCGGTGTGACGAAACAGTTAGAGAGCGAACTCCGAGAGGCGCGTAAAACTGCCGAGGCTGCCGTAAAGACGGCGGACGATATGCGTGCGGATCGGATTATTCAGACCGCTATCGCGGAATACGGTGTAACGCGTGAGGAGTTGGATCAGGCGTATCAGCAGACCGGTAATCCTGATGTCAACTTGCTTGCGCAGAGTATCCTCTATCAGAAAAGCCAAGCTGCGCAATCGCAACAGCAAACGCAGCAAGGTCTCCAAACGCAACACGAAGCACATCAGCAGCGCGTGCAATCTGTTCAACATATCACTGCTGCACCGGGCGCACAGGGTGCGACCCGGACCCATAACCCGCCCGCCGGACGCGGGGTTACCAACCCCTTTGATGGCGTGCAAGTCGCGAGAGCCTATAAAGCTTTCGCTGCATAGATGATAGCAAAGTTAAGTGCGTTAAACGCATTCACACATGACTGGCCACGAGACCCTGCGCCAGACGTGATTTACTACATTTTTCTGGTGAAGAATTGGTGCTATGTAGGTCAAAAGCAACCGCGTGAATGCGAAGCGGTGGCGAGAGAGGAAAAACAGGTAAAAAATGGCAGCTAATTTAGGCGAACTCAATGCCTTTACGCATGACCATGCCGACGGAATCATTACCGATGAGGTGTTCCATAAGCATGTCGGCTTGATGGCATTGAAAGCGACACAACGCACGTACCCCGGTGGCACGTTTGTCCGGACGGGTCTTGAGATTTCTAAAGACGAGCAAGGACAAACAGGGGGTGCGATTGAAGCGCGTGGTGGCTTCAACATGACGGAAGTCGAGGGTCACGATGCCGCGCAGTATCGTCCGCGCTATTATGTGCAAACGATACCGTTGTGGGATTCCGATGTAGCCGATAACGGCTCAAGCGAAGTCCAGTTTTGGAATTTCGTTGCGCGACGGACTGCCCTGTATATGAAGTTTATGCGGGAACGGTTCTCACGTCACATGTATTCCGAGGGTGGCGGGACGTTGCAGATCAACGGTTTAGGGGATATTTTCAATAATTCCTCGGTATTCGGTATGATTGACCGCTCGAAGTACGACTGGTGGCGTTCTTACATCTACTCGGCTACCACACCGCGTGCGGCGACAACTTTCCAACTCGCGACGATGCTCTCTGATGTTTCGGATGGCGATATTGAGCCGGATATTCTGTTAACATCGACACAGATGTATGATAGATATGAGGCTTTGATCGATCCGAAGGAGCGTTTTCCGAATACGATGCTTGCGAACGCGGGCTTTAGGAATATCACGTATCGGGGTATCCCGATTGTCAAGGATAAGAACTGTGATACCAACGGCGATCAGCGTCACAAGGTCTATGCGTTGAACTTCGATCACATCTTCTGGACGAGCCATGCGATGTTCAACATGAAGAAGCGCGACTGGATGTTGATGCCGAAGAACTTGGGTCAGTTTATGGTCGTCGTTTGGTTCGGCAACATTATGCCGAATTCCTTGCGTCGTCAAGGCATGCTCGCTGATCTGAATCCAGCACTCGCTGCATAGGCATATGGACAAACACTAACCTTATTACTATAAGGAGATGAACAATGGCACACATGTGGAGTTTGCCCCGCGCCGACGACGATGGTGTTCTTGGGGTACACGATGAACCTTACGTTCCGCTTGGGTCGATCTATCACGACTCGGAAACCGGCTATGTTTGGCAGTATTTTAAAGCTGGAGAGGCTCTCAGCTATGGCGATGCGGTGGTTCAGAGTCTATCTATCCATACGATTACGAACTTAGCGACAGCAGCTCCTGCGGGTACGCGAGAACTCAACGACTCTGGCGAGAATTTCCTGACAAGCTTGGCACGCATTAAGCCGAAGAATTCGCGTCAAAAAGAGTTTGCGATGCTGCAAGTTATATCTGGCACAGGTGCTGGACAACGTGGCATTATCCACGAAATCCAACAGAATCGGCTTGTTGTGGAATGGGATTCCGAGACAACGGCAACTCAGCACCAAGGCGACTTGGCAACTGCACTCGCAACGGATAGCGATATTCAAATTTTTGCGCCCTGGTTGGCAGAGCAATCCGATGCAGCAGACGAACCGACGATCGGCTTTGTTCAGCAGAGAGATGGTGTCGCGCAAGATAAGTATTTCTGGGCGTTATACTGTGGTATAGGTAAGTTTCGTGCGGGTGCTGCGGTTACGGCTGGGCTTGCCCTGACAACAGACGCAACTGCGGGCAGAATGGGTCCGAAAGGCGACACTGCCGACTTCTTTTCTGGCATCGCGCTTGCCGCCGGTGCGGATGGGGATAGAGTCTGGGGACAACTGCAAGCCGCGTTGATGATTGGTGAGGTCCCGACGGTGACCGATATTGGGTATCAGCCGTCCACGAGACCGCCACCTGCAACATAGATAGGTGATCTATGACCCTCAACGAGATTTTACAGTCAGTTGACGACGAGTTAGGTGAATCGACCGGCTTCTGGCAACGCGAAGAAAAGGTGCGTTGGGCGCAGCTCGCGCTCACGCGCCATGCTCGTGAGGGTTTATCTGTGCCTGCGGAGATTCGGACAAGTTCATTACCGGGTGTTCAGGAGTATCATTTACCTCACGATTTCGGAGAGTTGATTAACGTCCGCTATGCCGAAGATGATCTCTGTGAACTCGAACCGTTGTTCTACGTCGATAAACAGAGCATTCTGACGGCACACGGCAGAACGGATACGACGGGTACGCCTTATGCGTGCTATACCTACCAAGATAAGCTGGGTTTGTATCCTGTCCCGAACAAAGTGGCGGTGCTGTCGTGTAAGTTTGAGACTCCGATCTGCGAACAGTTTGCGGCGTTACCGTTTACTTGCAGTCTTGAGTTATCGGTCGAACATTCCGAGACTGCGGATCCCGATACTGTGTTAGACCCCTGTCGGGTGTATGTTTCGCACATCAACCTGCATCTTCGCCGGAAAGGTTATCCGTATCCGGGTGATCTGCAATTGGAGATGACACCGCTTGATCCTGAAGGGTATGTTCAGGTATCAGAGCCGCTCGCTGCGAGTCGTATTCAGGTGCGCCCGGATTGGCATGACTTCGATTTCTCGCTTTCTCCGATCGAGCTGAACGAGACGCGAACGCGTTGGCGGCTCCGGCTTTTCGGTGATTCGGAGTATCTTGATGCTGATCCGGTTGCCCTTCGAGGGAGCGGTGTAGAGATTGGTGTTGATGACGCTGCGACGGCGTGGTTTGAGATGCACCGTCTGAAGAACGATATACAGGTAGACTATTATCGAAATACGTGTCCGATTGTTACGGATTTCGATGACGAGTTGAAGTTGCCGAACTATCCGCCTGCGAGGTATCACCCGACGATCGTCACGATGACGGTCGAGAAGGCGATGCGAAAAGGGCAGTATAACCTCACTGCTGCTGCGGATGCCAAGAGCCGTGCTGATGAGGATATCGCGTATGCGAAATCGCAAGCGAAGCTGAAAACGCGTGGCGATATTCTTCGGGTGCCGCGGCATGTACGGCTTGGACAGTCTGACGGTCCGTACGTTGATTACCGCGACGGTCGTTATGTTGGGAGGGCATGGTGATACTTAATTTCGGGGCAGGCATGGTAACGAATGCCGGTGATCACGCCGGACGCAACCGCGAAGTTACTGCGGAACATCTGATGGACGGACGTTCCGATGCGCAGGGCTGGTGGGTGAACCGTCCGGGTCGCGTCTTGTTATCCGAGCTTGAGGACGTTGAAACGGTGTTCACCTATAAGACCTACGTTTTTATTGTTGTAGATGGTGAGTTGAAATGGGGACGGTTGTCGGGTGATACTGTGATTCCGTCGGGTGAAGCTGCGTCGATTGTGTTTAATTCCTTTTCGCCGTCAAAATCTGTGCCGGATTTGGTCAATGCGTTTGTATTATTTTCGCCGCGCGAGGATCGTATCTTCGTCGGGGATGGCGTTGCGCCTTTTGTGATCAATATCCCGGCGCGCGGTGAGCCGTCTATTTCGCTGTTCTATCTGCCGAAAGTGGGTAGCTTCACAGCGACGCATGTTTCGGATGTGCCTTCGGTTGCTGCGTCGCAGGAAATATCGCTTGTCTTACAAGCCGTCAAGGTTGAAGGTGAGCAAGAGACGTTGCCGATGACACAGGGCAGAGGCGTGGACCCGCCGATGCTTGCGCCGCGAACCGTGATTTCACCGGAATCTGAGCCTGTGAAAGTGCGGGTTCGGACGGCAGCTGCGCATGCGATCCATACGTTTTTGACGAATATCGGTGTTCAGCCGAATCCATTTACTGTTTTCACGAATATCACGTGGACAGTTGTCAGAGAGACGGGTTTAAAGATTTCTGTTTTCGCGTCTTCGGGGGCTGAAGTTCGGACGCTGCATGACTCGATAGATGGCAATGATGACGTATACGCTGTAGGCGATCAGATGCTTACGTGGCACGGCGATAACGATCTCGCGGAAGACGTTGCGGCGGGTTTATACACGTTAACGTTCCGTACCGAGGGCAGTCTTACGTTTTCGGTGAAAGTTGCACAAGGTGTCACATTGCCTTCTACGGGTGATGGGACGATACGCCCGTCAGAAGTGAATATCCGGTTGGCGGAAGCCGTGCCGGATGCTGATTATATTGATGTGTATGCGACGCGTCGCGACGATGTTGCAGGCTATTACTATATTGCTCGGATGCCGAATGAAGCCGGTGGTGCGTTTGTCTATGATTTCCCTTTACAGGAGGGAACGTTGACGGATGAACTGTTGGAAGCGGGTGAGATCCCGAACTTCCAGTACATGGCGATCGATGATTTTCGGTGCTATGCTGCGGAACGGGAATCGAATCGGCTGTATTTCTCTTACTACGACCCGGAGAACCATGAGCGTCTGTTTCAGAATTTCACGGACTTCGATAATCTTGAGTTGGGTGGCGGTTGGATGACCGGCTTACACTTTCTCAATGACACGCATCTGATTGTCTATTCATCGAATCAGGTGCATCGGTATGCGGTGGACCCGGACATCGAACTGATCGGGGCGTATGATTTTATTACGCCCGGCTCGGACCGCGGGAAGTCTATCGGTTGCGTTGCGCCAGAGTCGATTGTCAATATGGGGAGTTATCACTATTTTCTGGCGACGAATGCGTATGTCTGTATTTTGGATGAACGGGGATTGCGTCCGATCTCAGCACCCGTACACGGCATTTTTCAGACAGTTCGGAGACCTGTCGGCATAGATGGCGAATTGCGTCTGACAACCGCCGTCGGTTTCGCACACGGTGAGGCATACTATCTATCGATCCCGCGACCGACACCGGCGAACCTACCGGCATATGTGCAGACGCATACCCTGATGTTTGATACGGTCACCGAGACGTGGTGGCAAGACACTTTCGGTGTCGTAGCGGTCTCAAAAACGGATTATAACCGCGTGTTTGCAGTTGTTGAGGGTCGGTTAGTGGGACTTTATGAGGGAACGCTGGACGTGGAGACACCGATCCGACGCGTCTACAAGAATAACCCGTATTTCCGTGCCTCGCATTCACACTGGCAATCGGTGCATGTCTATGCGTTAGGGGCAGCCGAGATAGACATTACCTGCACGACGGAGCAGGGCGAAACATCTGGAGAGTTGAGTATCCCGGACGCGGGTGATTGGTGGTCACAACGGCTTGGCGTGAACCTTCGGGGTCGGTTTTATCAGGCAGAGATCGCCACTATGAGCCCTGTGCCGATCGACAGGATAACCATCAACGAACGACCTGAAGCGACGCGGTAGAGCATCAAAATGGCTAAAAAATATGTAAAAGAGTTTTCTATCCCGCACACTCGCGTTGTGCCGGAAGTTACGCGGGGATTTCGGTCGATTTTGCAGTCGCTACGGCGTTTAGAGAAAGAGGTCAACGATTTAAGGGCTGAGACTGAAAATCTGAAATCGAAAGTTGCCAAATTACAATCAAATGGGGCGAGTTAGAAAAGGAAAAAGCGATGTCAAATGCGTTTACACGCGATGCGAACGCTCGTGTGAGCAGCATCCGTGGGGGTTCAGTGATCGGCGGTAAGTATGATCCGTCGGGGCTGACGGCGAACACTTGGTATCGGTTGATGCCGAGTGGCAATAACGCCCAAAAGGTTGCTGCAACCGTGGCGGACTTTGATAGGCAGTTGAATCTCGGGACCTTGCGCTCGGACATCAGCAATGCGAGTCTTATCGGCTGGCGATTGAAGATACTCAATACGGGGTATCAGCAAAGCCATGTGATTTTTGAACATACCGGGGGCGTTGTGAGGCTCGAATCGCCGATCCGACACTTCGCAGGGTTGGGGTCAACGGGTATTGAATACGTCATCTACCCTGAAGTATTGAATCCGTTGGTCGTCTACTGTGCGGGTGCCAACACCGTTGAGTTCGGTCGTTCAGAAGATGAGGCGTATAGTCTGTCAAAGGTAGATGCTATTGGCGATGTTGATCCGGGTAAAATGTTGGTTTTTCCGTATGCTGCGCTGGATAAGCTCTGCTTCCGGTATGCCACGGTTGGCAGCACAGATCGCTTGAGTTGGGGTGAACATTATATTGCTTAGAGGTATTGATGCTGCGTAGATTGGGTTCACAACCGTTTCCATTACCGATATTGTTGAGTCGCGGGGAGATCGTTATACAACTCTCGGAAATCTGGGAGCTGACGCGTGGAGAGTTAGAGAGTTATGATGCCTATGCTGCATTGGTGGCGTATAACCCCGACTGGGCGACGGTGGCGGCGGAGAATGCGTCTATCACGACGGTGGCCTTTTCGGTGGCTGGATTTCTGGGTCCGTTTGTGTCTGATATGGCAGCGACCTCGGCAGCGGCATCGGGCACAGAAACGACGCAATCTCGGACAGTTTCGTCAGGTGGTGGAAATGTCTACTTTTACACAGCGCCGGCGTATCCGAATCGTATTTTGGCTTCACAAACGTCTCAGCTGAATCTGAGTGTCGGCGATGCGGTCTCGATCACGAAAGGGACAGAGACCTACAATTACACGATTACAGCGATCATCAACACGTATGGTAACGAGACGACTGTGTTTGAAGTCGGTGGCGATACCGATCCGGGCGACTATTTTCAAACGGGTGATTCACTGACAGTTGTTTTCACGGTTTATACGCATGGTGAAAATCTCACTTCCTACAACACGACAGATGCGGCGTTTAAGAAAACAACCGATAGGGGCACGAGTTGGGAAACTGTGAGCATCAGCGATGCGGCTCTGACGAACAACGCCACCGCAGTGTTTGTTCCGCCCTCAGCTGCGAACACGAGCCTTCAGATGCGGACGTATCTGGACACAGGAGAGACCTATAACGCAAATAACACCTATTATTTTTATAACGGCACTGACGTCCGAGAAGTCACAGCATTTTCAAAATCGGTAGAAGCGGTTGTGAAGTTGACGAACTACAGGCTTGACGACACGGCTCCTGCGGAATTATCTTTTATGGATGCGGTGATAAGTGGGACTTTACCGGTGGACCTCGTGATTTCTCATGTGGGCTTCAGTGTTGACCTTGAAACCGATACGCGCAAAGCAAGGATTCCGATAGTTATTGTTCTGTCTACACCGGTGCCCGCCCCGCTGATAGGGAACGGTCTGATCACGGTGAACTGGGATGCTGTGTCTGATGCCGAGGGGTATTGGGTGTATTATCGTCAAAGTGGTGCTGACTGGGTTCAAATTCCGCGTTCAGATGACACGGCACTGACCGAGTTGTTCACACCGCTGACGAATGATACCCTCTACGAGTTTCAGGTTGTTGCGTATGGCGTGGGTTATCAAGATTCGTTGCCGGGTGAAGCGTTTGGGGCACCTGCGTTTGAGAATCCGTATGAGGCGTGGATGTCAAATAATGCTGGCTGGCTGGTCGACGGTAAAGTGTGGGTATTGCCGAATGAAGAGACAGAAACTTTTGAAGCCTGGAAATTAGGGAACGAGACGTGGGTGATTGGCGATGACACCTGGGTCATAGACAAATGGTAGGAAGTCGGTCATGGGCATTAAAACACGAAGTATAGACGATTCTTCAGAAGTTGCGGCAGCTGCGGCAGATGTCGCCGCCGATGATGCGGATTTACCGAATGCGTCGTTTCCGATAGCGATTGGTACCCCGGTGGCGCCGAAAGAAATCCCGGTGGCGAACCTGATGGAATATATCCGTGATTCGCTGGTTGCCTTCATCACGGCAGGCAGTAATATCAGTATCACGCACGATGATGCTGCCAACACGTTGACGGTTACGGCGACGGATACGAATACGCAGCGCACCGATGAAGAGATCCGTGATCTCATCGCTGGGTTTATCACGGAGGGTTCAAATGTCACGGTGTCGCATGACGATGCCAATGATACCTTGACGATTACGGCGACAGATACGAATACGCAAAAAAGCGATGAGGCGATCCGTGATCTCATCGCTGGGTTTATCACGGGGGGTTCAAATGTCACGGTGTCGCATGACGATGCGGGTAATACCTTGACGATTAAGGCCTCGACTCCGGGTCCGACTTTGATAATAGATAGGCATAGTTCCCCGATTGGGGACACGACGGGTGGCTCAGGGAATAATTATCAAAGCATATCGGGGCTTTCATTGAGTTCAACGACGTATAGGTATTACACATTGGTTGTCCGCCTCCGTGAAACCGATGTCGATGAGACGGATGGGGGTTCTGATATTGGGTGGTCTTATGCTTCTACACCGGTGCCGAGCCATTTATTTAACAATTCGGGTGAAAAAATAAGAGTCGACACAAAGGATAACTCGTGGTGCATTCTGAAATATCAGTCGTCTTCAAACGTTCGTGTCTTTGTAAAAGAGTCCGGGACGGATGAATGTAAGTTTGTAGCACTTTACGGACAGAAATAAGAAAAAAGATGTCTTTAGAAAAAAGAAACATTGACGATCCGTCAGGCGAAAGCACAGAGATAACAGCAACGACTGCCGATGCTGCGGATTTGCCTTCTGCTGAGATTCCGATAGCGATTGGGGATCCTGCGGTGCCGGGTGCGATTCGGGTTTCTGCGTTGTTAGAATATCTACAGGCATCGCTTTCGGCATCTGTTCTTGGGAATGCGTGGCTGACATCTGCGAGTCTTGTAAATGGTGATCTTTCAGAATCTGGAACGCTCGAATGGACCGTCGCTGCGGATGCGCCGACGGGTGTCGCCGATGGTGAAAACACGAAATGCACGATCCCTTTGCTACCGCCGGATACGACGACCTTCGGCTGGCGCGTCGCACTCTTGGACAGCAGCAATACGGTCGTTGATGTTGTCATCGCCATGTGGCGAGGCGCGTCTGAAGATATAACGTATTTTTTGAAACGCGATAGCACGTCTTATGTCACATTCAAATTACAAGATATAGGGACAGACACCCTTGTCCCCACCTTTAGTTTTTCTATCGAAAATAGCGATAACGGCTTAACGGGCCACTATTTAACAATTTCACCGATTTCAATTTCAATATAGGAGTAGACAAATGTCCATACGCATAGACACACAAGCCGTATTAGATAAAGGAAATGCTGGGGTACCGAGCGGTACGATTGCAACCACCGATCGTGTCTTTTTTATAGATGTAGACGACAGCAATAAAGTCAAACGGGATTCGGTTTCGGATTTACTATCTTTAGTAACGGGGGGCACTGGGGAAGCGACGACCTTCGGCATTGCATTTCCAGGGTCACCGGAGTCTAACGATAACTTTATCTTTACTGCGGATGTGGATTCAGGTTTGACGTGGAAAGACACGGATGGCACGACGGATCTGACAGCAGCGAGTAAGTTTGATGTCGCCAAATACAACGGCACAGATTGGGTCAAACAGATTGATTATAGTGATTTTGTTTCGGTCCTCAACGATTTAACAACCGCGGCCCCCGCCGTTGACGACATTATTGCGTTTGGAGACACCTCTGATTCAAATGGGAATCGGAAAGCGACCGTTGCGGCGCTGTTTGATCTTCAAAATGCTGTAGACGGCACCTGGCTGATGTCCGCGGACTTTACGAATGGCGATCTTGCGTCAACGGGTACGCTTGAATGGACAGCAGAAACAGGCGCGCCCGCGGGTGCAGTGGATGGCAACAATACGCAGTGTAAGCTGCCGAAGTCCAACGCCAAACCGAACACTCGTATTATTGGGCTCTGGGTGTCTTTGAAGGATGGCGACAGTTCGGATGCTATCCAATCCGAGCAGTTCATTCCGTGGTTGAATACATCGCCGGATTTGAGTTACAGGCTTTACGCCGATGACGACTCCTGGGTTGAGTTTAGCATAGAGTTAGGCGATACCGATTCGGTCACGCCGATTGTTACGGTAACAACGACACAAGACGCTGGCAATACGCTGACAGGTATGTATCTAACGATTTCACCGGCAGTGATAGGCTAAAACAATGTCCGTTCGCATCAAACGCGTGCCCCAAGTTTTATCGGGTGATAACTTCCCGGCGGCTGATCCCGAAGATGGCACTTACTTCGTCTTTAATGTCGCACAAACATCGTTTATTAGCGGTAAAACGATCAGAAATGATGAGGATACTGCGGCTGTGACAAGCGCGTCTGAAGGCGATATGTTTAAGTATTTTACATCCGGGACGAAATGGGTGAGACAATATGAAAAACGCCCAGGTCGCACCGATGAAGAGATACAAGCTGTTGTTGGGGGGGTTGTCCAACGCCATGCCAACGGCAGTATCGATCCCGATTATGACGACGCGAGCAATGCCCTGACATTGAGTCTGAGTGAACAGACGACCTTAGGCACGTGGCAGTCACGTGCCGCGGGTGTCTCGTTGTCTGATGGAGAGGTAGAGATCAATGGCGCGAACAATCAGATCGTCGTGCGTCTCACCGATTACGCGGGAAACGATAAAACGACTGAACTCGGCACCGTTGCTGTCGGCGACCAGATCCATATAGACTCCGGGACAGATGACCTTTATTTACGGATCACCGGCATCGCGAGCACAGCGACGGCGTATACATTTTCGACGCGGTTGCTGCCGGGCAGCACGGCTTATGCGGATTTCATTGTTAACGGCACAGATACGCTTTATCTCCGTAAGCCTGTTGATTATACGAAACGTTCTGATGAAGACATTAGAGACGTGACCGCAGCCCAACTCACGGCGGGAACGAATATATCGATCACAGAAGATGACGCGGGTAATACGCTTAGCATTACTGCCACCGATACCAATACACAGCGCAGCGATGAGGATATCCGTGACGTTGTTGCGGCACAACTGACGCCGGGCAATGGCATTGCGCTGACAGAAGACGATGCCGGAGATACCCTCGCTGTTGGAACACAAGATTGGGAATGGCTCTACGGGTCCTCAACGACACTCAATACAACAACGGGGGCCACACAGATCAATATTACAGCGGGTACGAGTTTTGATGATTATCGTGAGTTGATGTTTATCGGCGTTCATGAGACAAATGGGCGGGAGTTTTCTATGGTGTTCGCGATCGCTTCTTTCAATTCAAACAGTGACGATGTGCAGCCGAATAATGGACATGCGTATCTCGTTGTCAGACGCACTGGCAGTAGTACATTTCAATTTCATCACAAAGGCAATGAAGGGTGTCTACGCGCCATTCTGGGGAAACGTTAGATGGCATTTACGAAGCTACATTTACATATCAATTTTGCGGGTAGTGCTCGGCTCAGTGGTGTGCCGATTTTAAAAAAAGTTGAGGTGCGGACGGCTTCAAGAGTTGTTATCAAATCGGATTTAGACGGCACAGAAGCGGTGGCGGATTTTGATTTATCTAACACACCGAGTAAGATTGGATACGCCCTCGCGCGTGCCTATACAGATATTCTCTATAACATCAATGTGGGTTCAGATCAGCAGTTGAATATCTTTTTGGCGGGACAGGTAGCCGGCACACCCCCGTCACCGATTCTCCAAGAGATAACAACTTTTCCTGCGTATCCGTATCTTGGTGATGGCGAGACGGCAACACCAGAGACAACGACGGTCACACCGTCTTGGCTTCCGACGCCCCTCGGCTATGCTGAAAAGCAACAGAATGCGATAGATGCCTATAACACCGTGTGGTTGCCAAAGAAGCGGGCCTGGATGTCAGAAGCGGTGAGTTATGCCGATGGTGTTCCAGATATTGTCGCACAGGTCGGCTATTATATGAAGGCGGCAACGGCTTTCATCAAGGCACGGTTTCAGGATGCCGCGATCGCGCCGGATGTCGTAGAAGCGGTTATAGAAGAGATGGCAATGGGTGCAGCGGATATTGACGACGTTGGCAAGTTTGCTGCAGCGATCCGTCAATACAAGGTATTGTGGCCGGAGGGACCGACACAGGCGTTAGGCTGGGTCTCTATAAGCGGGTCAACTGTGACGCGGGTGAATCTTGCAGAGGCGGTGCAGTTGGGTCCGGGGTCACTGCCGAGTGATTTCAATGCGTTTGATACGAGTTGGCTGGTCGTCAATCAAGTGGGAAGTGTGAGCCTGAGTTCAACGTCACCTGTCGTTGGCACAGCAGTGACGGCAACGGTATCGGATCCCGATGGTGGGGTCAGTGGCACGACGTGGCAGTGGCAGAACAAAGCGGATGGCGGTGCGTGGACAGATATTTCAGATGCGACAAGTAGCAGTTATACGCCGGTGTCTGGGGATGTCGGTAAAACGTTGAGAGCCACAGCTACCTATACGGACACTGTCGCGGACGGCAATACGGCGACATCTGCGGAAACAGGTGCTGTTGCCAACGCTTAGGGACCCCGCAGGGTCTCAAGGGTGTTTAAGTCAGTCTGAAGATGTCTCGGAAGTGGCGTTTTCGCTTTTTCGGCGGGGGCAGCATCAACTGTTGTGTTTTCTGCTGTTCGAGGGCGAGCATCTCCAAGAGTTTTGTCTCTCGGTCTCGGGCGGCGGAAACTTCCGTCTGAAGGTGTTCGATTTGGGATTTTAGGAGTTTGACGACTTCCGAATCGTTGTTTTCTGTGGGTTTTGAAGTTTCCTGATGTGTCAGATCGGGTGTCCCGTTGTGTTCGTTAGCGTTTTCAGTCTCTGTTGTGTTCAGGGGTCCGTAGACGCGTTGAAGTTCGGCAATATCGACACATTTTCGCCCTTTGACATCGAGATCGTAAGACACAATGCCCTTGTCCATATCGGCATAAAGGGTTGTTTTCGAGACCGGTATAAGTTTCAGTGCTTCCGTAACGGATAGTTTTGACATGTGGATGTCCTCCTGAGTTGTTCATTTCTCTCCATATTAACGGAAAAAGTCGGAATCGGATACATTTTTGAAAGACGACAGGTGTTAAGATGCTTAATTATTTTCGGCGTAGAGCTTTACGGAATCGTGTGAGTCGTGTCTTTGGCGTGCCGTTAACGCATTCGAAGGACGCGTTGTTAGTGTTAGTGTTTTTTGCGATGATGGGTGCTGTTTTGGGTATCGTCTTTTTTTTAGGAGGGTTATAAGTTATAAGTTATAGGTTATAACTACTTTACAATCTCCGGGTTGAGTTGAGCCATGATCGGTCGATCACCTCCTTCAGATTCCGACCGTAGCTCCTCCCCGGACACAAAGGAACATAATGAGTTTTAACGGGAAAGCGTCAAACGTTTCTGCAGAGAGCGTTAAAGTTTCTGCAGAGAGCGGAAATATTTTTGAGGTGATTGTTTTGGAACCGTTCACGGCTTGCGATTTTGGAAAGGATAGCGATGGGGTTAAGTTTTTTAACTTTAGAGCACTCAATACGCCTGAAGCGCAAGCATGGCGTAAAGAACAAGCAGAAAAAGAAGATAAGGAAAAATAAATGGCTGTTGATTTTTACTCTGGCATTTGGAAAAAGGGCGAGAAACAGACATTCGGTCTCGGCACACACCACAATGTACCATTCGGGTCAATGTATGTGGGTGAAGGGTTTAAAGTCTCTCTGTATGATACCGTTGAGGAAAGTGAAGACGAACCTACGTTTGTCTACTATTGCAACGACTATCATGATATGAGTTTCTATCGGAAAGGTCCTAAACCGAAGCGTGTCAAAATAGAAGAAACAGAACTGCTACGGAAACAGATGGCGATCGGTCATTTTTGGCAAGATTGGGGCGGTGCTGAAGATTTTCACGGGCAAGTGCCGCTCACAACTGAGCATGCCGTGTTGAATATGTGGACAGGCTCTGGTACAGGCGGACAGGATTGGCTTGACGATCTGTTCGATATGATAGAAGTCCCGGAAGGTCTAAGCATTAAATGCTTTATAGACCACTTCGATATATCGAACCCGAACAGTCTCAAGACCACGCCGGGGTTGGTTATTTCTGGACCGAAGGAAGTCAAATTCTGGGAAGACCCCTTTAGGCGATACCAAGAGGCTATCTCTATTATCGCGATCGGCGGTGTAGACTACAAACTGCTTTCGATGGAAGTCGATGAGTCCACTGCGGACTGGGAAGCGTACACCACGCTCGGCGGTAAAGTGCGCGCAGATAATAGCACACCGCTTGATGGCGCAAGTGTCGGTGTCGAAATCGAATACTCGGAAAGTTATAGCCAGTCGGACGAATGGGGAGCCAGTATCGGTATCGAACAAGAAAGCAAAATCGCTTTCGGCGGTGAAGCAAGTTTCGTGAAAACGGAGTTCGGTGTAAAGCTGAGTGTCGAGGCAAGTTGGACCGGCGCAACCGGCGAGGAAAAGAGTCAAGCGACAAGCGTCTCTGCCAATGCCGTTTTGGACCCGTTCACTGCTTGCGATTGTGAAGTGATCGTTGAGATGAAGAAAGGGACAGTTGACGTTATCAGACGGTTCATCAATATGGAAACCAATGCCGAGGTTCAGCAGAAGGGCACAATCACTTTTGATCAATACGCCGATGCAACAGTCAGATTCTCTAACTATATTGAACTCAACACACCGGAAGCGCAAGCATGGCGTGCAGAACAAGCAAAAAAAGAAGCCGCAGCAAATTCACCTGACGTCGTCGCTGAAGTCGCAGCAGCAGAAGCCGCCGCTGAAGCTAACGCAGCGCGCAAAGAGGCAGCACTCGCTAAAAGTAGAGGGCAATAGTTAACTTATGCGGTAGTTGTTTACTACGAAACCTGGCGGCTGCCGCACCTCACAAGAGGGAAACAACAGAATCAAAAACACTTGAATATCAAGTGTCTGCGACCGCAGGACCGGGTAAAACCGTGTATGCGGATTTGATGGCAACTGAACAGCCGCAGAAAATGAAGTTGGTTCGGATTATGAAGAATACCGTAACAGGTGAGGAAATAAAGGAATATGGCGAGATGCGCTGTGTAGATGCGCAGGTCGCGCGTATCAACTATCGGGAGGTCTAAGATAGGTCTAAGATGAGAAACCGTAATCAACTCCGCAGACGCGCCGAAAGCGTCTTCGGGGTACACCTAAAAAAAGAGAGAGTCAGATGGGATAAAATCAGTCTCATCAGCGTTTTTATTCTCTCCTTGACGTTGTTTTGTTTGCATCATATATCGAGTCAGGAAGACGTACAGACACGCACCTACCCTGCGCTCTTAGACGCATCTAAGCAGGTTTACGATGGCGACACGATTCAGGATGTCTACATCGATATCGCGGATTTGAAAACGGAATATCCGGCAGAGGTCTTATGGCTCGGCATTTTCAGAAAAGATAAGGATATCTACGCCATCACAGATATTCGGATCAAGGGCATCGATACACCGGAGAAGAAGCCGGCGACGAAATACAAAGATGGCACGGTACGCCCGGAATCCGAAAGAGAGGCGGAACGCGCGGCTGCGGCACTCGCGTCTGCCGAACTGCTGATGCTGTTGGAAGGAAACAACTTAGAGTTCGTGATAGCGAACCCGGAGCCCGACAAGTATTTCGGTCGCGTTGTCGCCGATGTGCTTATTGACGGTCTGAACGTCGCCGACTATATGATCGAGAAAGGTTTAGCATACCGGTATGATGGGGGAACGAAAATGGAGTTCCATGAATGGTGGGGGAAAAAATGAAAAATAGTTTGCGATTTTCAGTTGCGATCCTGTTTGTTGTTTTCACGACCCTGATAAACGCCTTCGGAGAAGTGCCACCCGCGCCATCGGAAAAGGAGGTCGGTGTCTCTTGGGCACACGCCGGCGGCGATTCAACAATAGGTGTTTCGATAGGCGTTCCTTTCGAGCATCGTATCAATGGATACCTTATTGCAGAAACGCAACACATTCACGTTGACGGCGAAACCGAATCGGTGCAACGGCTTTTGTATACAGAAGTCGGCTTACCTGTGCGTCGATTTGAAGTCAATGCGTTTGCGAAAGGATTGCGGAATACCGAGCGGGATGTTGATTTACAGACGGATTTTGGATACTTTCTTCAGTTGCCGGAGATTCAACGGCGTTTGTGGTCTTTTTCTGCTGGACTTGGCAACTTCGCACGAAACGAGATCCCTGAGTTGGCAGCAGAAGCCGAGACAACATTCAACTGGACAGCCTTTATCCGTGTTCGCAACGCCCGTGGTGTTTCGATGCAGTATCAGGTGAATATAGGCGTAGACGGGAGCGATCTCGAACACAGTTTTACCAAAAATTCATCCCTCCGACTTGGAGAACGATTGTCACTGAATGTGAATCTCACCTTAATGTTCGCGGATAATGATGTCCACACGGCATCACGGATTGGCGCGAAGTTGAGGTTTTAAGAGGCGGCGACCGAACCGTATAACTGTTCGGTCACTGAAGTCGGAAAGTGAGGTATACCATGAAAGAAAAGCATAAGGACTTTGAAGAAAGACTGGTTATCGGTGGTGTTTTTGCTTTGTTGTTTATCTGTATTGTGATCGAAGCGATTCGGGGGCAAGCCGTTGACTTGAATAATATTCTCAATGCCTTAGTGATCGTGTTGACAAGTGTCGGGTCCCACTTATTTGGCAAGAACGCCGCCATCGCGGCACCCGAGAGCCCAAAAGATGGAACAACAAACGTCTAAATCCTTTTTATCCAAACTCGTCCGTCCATCGGCTTTCATCATTATTTTGATAAAGTTGGTGGTCTTAATATGGATACAAACAAGTATTCTCAACAGTACGGAGAATTTGGTTAAACAGCAGTTTGTCATGTTACAAACGCTCAATGAGCAACTCAGCGCACTACAGAAGCAGCATGAAACGGGGGGGCTCTCAACGCCAACGCGGCAAAAGATGGATGCGCGGGTCTCCGATCATCCGCAGTTGGAAGCACGCATCAAACGGATCGAAAACGAGGCGGGTGTAACATTACGGGATGCGACCGACCATATCCTGCGAGATGAGGGGCATAAAGCCGAACCCTACCCGGATACCACGGGTATTGCGATTGGTGCTGGCCGGAATCTATCGTTATTGGGGATTAGCATCTCTGAGTTGCGTCTGATCAACCCGAAGTTTTCGATTGCGGAACATTTGGAAAAAGTGGTTGTTGGCGATAATCGCGTCTATATCGATGACATCGACACTGCGAGAGAGATACTCAATACACCGTTATCTGACGCGCATATCGCTTTGTTATTGCTGTCTGATTTGAATCGGGTCGCGGGTGAAGCATCCGCTATTTTCGAGCGGACATGGGAGACGTTAGATGCTCCCCGCAAGGAATGTATTGTTGATGTTTTGTTCAATCTCGGACAAACGCGTTTTATGACGTTTAAGAAGTTCATTGGGAATATAAAAAAGGGGGATTATGCGGCAGCGGCAAACGAGTTATTGTTATCGTTGGCGGCAGAGCAAAACCCTGTCAGATATAGAAGAAACGCTGAAGTCATTCGGACAGGGGATCGGAAATACTTTGAGTTAGAATAGATTCTACACTTCTAACCGGGAGTGGTTATTGGCGGATAAACGTGTAAAACATAAACAGAAGGAATTACTGCCAATAACGTTTTTCCACTCTCGTTTTTACCCAATTTTGCCATCCGTGTAGCTTTGCTTCACGTTGGACGCTGTCTTCTATCACTTCTATGAAGAGGTTGTCGCCTGTAGAAACTGTATCACCTGGTACCGGTCGTCTATGTCTGAAAAATACTACTATACGCACAGTATTGCCATCTACATCTTTAAGATATAGCACGTTTCCTGTTAAGGAGCCGGTGAAAGAAGATTTCGCATTCAGTTGAAGCACTAACCACTCTAATTGAGTTGGAATATACTTCTCGCTACCCGGCGATAAAGGGGTGTCGCTTTTGGGTGTGATGCGTGCTTGGGAAATACGCGGTGGTGCCTCTGGCAGAGTCGGTTTTGGCACTGATGTTGTGCTACGAGTTTTCGGGGTGTGATAATGGTATGTGCCAGTTCTTCGGTTATAGTGTCCACCGGATTTGTCGGTTCTGCCAGAATGTGTGTAGGCGAAAACTGCGGTGAGTATCAAGATTCCTGTAATCACAAATATTTTGAAGATAATAGCTTTCATGATATGTTTCCTTTGGCTTTCGCCTGTTATGTCCGTTCAACCGCTTACGACAGCAATCGGGGTGGCACCGCGACAAGGTGTCGCGGGTCGTAATGCCAAAACCCCATAACAGACACAAGTAGGGTACCGTATTTACGGTTAAAAGTAAAGTCAAATGTTAGAATTTAAACTGTTTTATGCAGGGTAGAGTAATGGTAACTCGCAAGATTCATATTCTTGTATATGCTGGTTCGATTCCGGTCCCTGCAATCGGGTTGAGGTTAACGATTCACATTTGGATACACCGCTCGATGACGATGCGATCGCTTTGTTACTGTTTGCGAATCTAAAAAGCGCAGCACAGGAAGCCGAGCAGGTGTTTCAAGAAACATGGCGGGCCCTCGATGATCCTCGAAAAGAGGGGATTATTGATATGTTATTCAATCTTGGACTTCCGAACTTCCTTGAATTCAAGGATTTTATTAATGAAGTCATATTGAGTAAAACATAAGGATGTAGTAAAATAGGGAAAAGAAGATGATGATTTATGTCTCATTCTTTCCACTTCAGATACCTATTTACTTTGAGTTCCTAGCTCTTACTCGCTATGAGTTCAATGCAATGAAAGCAAAAGACTACGAAAAAGCGAGCGAAGCGGTTTTATTATCGCTTGCGGCGCGTCAAAATCCGGCACGCTACCAACGCGTCGCAAAAGTGATAAAGTCCGGGGAGCGTCGTCATTTTCAAGAGTGACAAAACCCGTCAATTGTGTCAGTATATATTCAATTGGATATATATCCAATTAAATATAAATTTAGATTAATAACTTTTTAAAAGAAGCGAGGACTTATGCCAAATCATTTTCAACCCAATGCTGCCTGTGATGCGATGCTCACGCGCGTGGCAGCCGATTTCACTTACAAGAAAGAGATGACCGAAAAACAGTTGAAGCTCTTTGATATTGTCAAACACCGTTTTGATACCTTCAGGAAGGTGATGGCGGAGTTCTTCCGGTATCTTCAGATCGAGCTCATGCAGGCGAATCTGAATCATATCGAGGCTGTCTGTAACTATCGTGAGAAATGTGAGTTTGAATATGAGTTGCTGTTACGGACGCTGCGTTCAGCGGAGCGATGGTTTAACACTGCGATCGCCAACGATTGGGAGACCGGAAAGGTCGGTGCATTATCGGAAGAGCTTTCAGACCTTTTGGAATATACGGGGCCGGGGGGCGGTGATACTCCTGTGCATCATACTTGTGATGCGATCTCTAAAGAATGTTTCGAGTTGACGACGTATCTTGTCAGCAGGGTCCCACAAGGGCGTTCGGTCTCCGTCGCGGTCACGAAGATGCAAGATGTGCGTGGCGAGTTGCTTGATTTAGCGAACGCTGCGATCCCTTATTTCCCGACTCGTGGTGGAGAAGAAAATGAACAGACCGCTGATCACGCAACTCACATCGAAGAAGAATAGACTAAAGATAACGGGTCTCGTTCGGTTCGCGTATCTCGATGCTGCGTTCCTTGTGCATCGTGGTTACTACCGTTTATCGCCGACAGGTGCTATCACGCAAAGAGATGCGTGGAATCAGTTCTGGGATGTCTGGGAGTTGTATAAGCCGGACTTGAAGGCGGAGGGCTTAAGTGTCACGAAAGAAAAGAAGGAGTGGGTGATCCACTACTCGCCGCCGAAGGATTCTAATATCTGTTTGGACGCGTCGATCACGGCTTCTCAATAGGAGGTTAAATCGGAATGCCAAGATTCCCGAAGATTTACAGAAATGGTAACAATCTCTACTGTCGGATACATGGACAGCTGCGGTTCTCGGCATATTCGCGGGGCGCGTTTTGCGATAAGTGTCGCGATGCGGAGCGTTATGGTTACCAGCGTGCCTTGATGGAGCAGTCTCACAGCGGGCGCGGTATCCGTCGCAGGAGAAGTTAATTATGCCAGCAATTATTTATACCATGAAAGGAAAAAGAAAAAATGGATTACAGACATGACACAACGGGTCAAGACTACACGCAATGGGACTGCCGTCTGGCATCTCAGAAGCCGGGTCGCTTGCAATGTCACTCGAACTATGTTCAACGCCAGCGATCTGTCGAATCGGTTGCGCACTGTCCGAGTGAAACAGAGAGTCTACA
>JBAJNM010000025.1 GCA_036881865.1 Parvularculales bacterium
GCCTCAGGCATATCATTCTTGTTGGGGCAAAACCGCCGGTCGCCTTTTTCGCCTATCCCGATAAACCCGGTTGGCTTGCTCCCGATGATGCGCGCTTTACAACGCTCAGTGCGCCTCACCAAAGCGGTACCGACGCCCTTCATGCTTTATGCGAAGCGATTAAAGCCCCGCCCGAGCCTCACCGCCGTTATGAAAAATCTCTCCTCTCCCTCACTGAGGGACCGCTGACCCCTGACGCTTGCGGACAGGCCATTGCGCACTTTCTGCCTGACCACGCCATTATTTCCGATGAAGCGGCTACCTGCGGTTTAGCCGTTCATCAACAGCTGATACACGCGGCTCCATACGACATTCTATCCCTGACCGGCGGCGCTATCGGTCAGGGCTTGCCGGTAGCAACAGGGGCGGCACTAGCGTGTCCGGAGCGCAAGGTCGTCTGTCTCCATGGCGACGGCGGTGCCATGTACACCGTGCAAAGCCTGTGGACCCAGGCGCGTGAGAACCTTGACGTAACAAGTGTTATTTTTTCCAACCGCAGTTACGCCATTCTCAACATCGAACTGGCCCGCGTAGGCGCTGACAACCCCGGCCCGCGGGCGTTGTCTATGCTGGACCTCCATAATCCCGATCTCAACTGGGTGAATCTTGCCGAAGCCATGGGCGTATCAGCCGTACAGGCTACAGAGGCCCACGCCTTTTCAGATGCCTTTGCGCACGCCATGAAAACTCCCGGCCCCCATCTCATTGAAGCCGTCATTTAGGAACGCCGTTATTTGGTTAAGTCTTTTGAGGTATACTATCTCCCTGCCTGATTCGTGATTCGTGTTCAGCACTTACAGAACTCTGCCGTAAGGAGATTTAACCCGTGAAATTCCCAAAAACACTCTTTCTTCGGATGATCGCCGGTATGGCCATGCTGGCCGTCGTGGCCGCCTGTGGCACGTCAAGATCTGGCACACCATCAGCCAGTGTGCCCTTCGGCTCTTCAGGACTGGATACTTATGATAGTCAGGAAGTTGACGATGCATTGCTACAATTTTATGGTGATCTATCCGTTAACGTGGCCCAGGCCATTGACAGATTATTTTCCGAATATGGTGAACCCAACGCCTATATCACGGGCACAGACGCCAGCGGTGCATTTTTTGCCGGTCTGGTTTACGGGGAAGGCACGTTACACCTGAAAAACGGCGAAACCCGCAAGGTCTATTGGCAAGGCCCCTCCGTAGGCTTTGACTTTGGCCTGACGGGAACCAAAGTTTTCATGCTTGTCTATAATCTTAAACACCCCGAAAGAATATATCAGCGCTTTCCGGGTGTGGACGGGCGCGCTTTTGTCCTTGGCGGTGTTGGTGTTAATTATTTACAAAGCGCAGACACCGCTGTCGTCCCCGTGCGGGCCGGCCACGGATTCCGCCTCGGCGCCAGCGTGGGTTACCTTAAATTCACCGAAGAAAATCAGGCTAACCCCTTTTAATTGGCGAAATTCACCCGCTTAAAAACGCACAAAAAAGCGCCTAAAAACCGGGCATACTTCTCAAAAATGCGACTGAGGACCGGTTGTGTTTACGGCTGTTCCCGCACCCGTTATAGACCGGTTGCCTTGCCATTATTTTCTCAGCAGCGGTTACAATGGCATTAACGGTAACGGCGACCCTTATACCCTACTGCCCGATGGTTCGCTTGACGAACCGGAATGATTAATTGTAATCATTAAACAACTCCAATCTCCAAGGAGTAACGGCAAGCTGATTATTCGGCTTGCCGTTTTTTTATTTAACGCGTTAGCGTATTCCCTCTCGCCTACACGTTACCTTTCGCCTACCCGGTCCAGATTGTCTTTGAGATGGCGAGCGGCGCACATGAAGTGAACCATAGCCCACAGGCCAAAAATATTTACAATGAGAAGAGAGTAACGCAAAGAATCCTGCCCAAAGCCCGTTTCCAGCAGGTCACTCAAAATGCCGACGGTTTGCGGTCCTAACCCAAGACCGATAATGTTCAGAATAAAGAGCAACAGGGCAGCGGTCACCGCACGCATGCGGGGCTCCGCTATGGCCTGACACATGGCAAATGACGGCCCGAGGTAAAACAAACTCACCACCGCCGAAATAGCATACAGGATAAGCGCAAAAACGGTATCGTCCACCAAATAAAAAGCGACAGAAAAAGGTACTCCGATAAGAGCAGCCAAAACCGGCAACCACATGTTCCAGCGTACGTCGCGCTTAGAGAGTTTATCTGCCAGCACTCCCCCCATGTAAGTACCACAACCACCGGCAATACCAATAATAAGAGCCAGTGCCGTTCCACTCTGGCCGGTATCCAGCCCATGAGAGCGGGCCAGGAAAGACGGCAACCAGGCAATCGCCCCATAACCGATAAATGAACTCAGAGCCGTTGCCAGAGCGATATGAATAAAAGCCCGCCTGCCCCATAAATAGCGCAGCACTTCTTTTATGGGAGGCGTTTCAACGGTTTTCGTATGACCATCCGCATACCCGCGCGGCGGCTCGCGCAACCAGTAGCGTACGAAGATCGCCAACAGCAGACCGGGCAGCCCCACAGTTAAAAAGGTAATCCGCCATCCAAAGTAAACGTTGACCCATCCCCCCACCAGAAAACCTATCAGGATCCCCGCATTCACCCCGAGAGAAAAAAACGCTAACGCCGAGGCCCGTTCTTCCCGAGGGTACAAATCAGAGATGATGGAATGAGACGGAGGGCTGGTACCTGCTTCGCCTATGCCAACCCCTATCCGGGCTACCGCCAACTGCCAGAAGTTTGTGACGAAACCACACACGGCGGTCATCAAACTAAACAGACTTAAGGAAAGAGTGATGATGCGGCGGCGATTGTAGCGGTCTGCCAGCATGGCGATGGGAATACCAAGGGTGGCATAAAAAATAGCAAAGGCAATACCCGACAAAAAGCCTAACTGGGTATCAGACAATTCAAGAGCGTGTTTGACGGGTTCCAGAAGGATGGACAATATCTGCCGGTCTACAAAATTGACGGTATAGACGGCGGTCAGCAAAAGCAGCACATTGCGTCGATATTTTGGTGTAAAAACTTCGGCGGCATCCGCAGCGGTGTTGGTTGTCATACTGTCTCTTCTCTCTCCGAGGATATAACGGTAAGCCAAATATTCCGGTTTGCGTTTTTTAACTTAGCGCAAGCGTATTACCTCTGACCTACCCGGTCCAAATTGTCTTTGAGGTGGTGAGCGGCGCGCATGAAGTGAAATACGGCCCACAGGTTTAAGAGCGTTACAATAAGAAGAGCGTAACGCAAGGAATCATGCCCAAAGTCCGTTTCCAGCAGGTCGCTCAAAATGCCAACGGTTTGCGGCCCTAACCCAAGACCGATAATGTTCAGAATAAAGAGTAAAAGGGCAGCAGTCACCGCACGCATGCGGGGCTCCGCTATGGCCTGACACATGGCAAATGACGGCCCGAGATAAAACGCCCCAATACCCGCCGGAATAACAAACAGGCTAAGCGCCAAAAAAGTATCGGACACCAAATAAAAGGCGATAGAAAAAGGTGCCCCGATAAGAGTAGCCAAAACCGGCAACCACATGTTCCAGCGTACATCGCGCTTAGACAGCCTATCTGCCATCCACCCCCCCATGTAAGTACCGATACCACCGGCAATACCGATAATGAGAGCCAGCGCCGTTCCACTCTGGCCGGTATCCAGCCCGTGAGAGCGCGCCAGAAAAGACGGCAACCAGGCCACCGCTCCATAACCGATAAAAGCATTCAGAGCCGTTGCCAGAGCAATATGGATAAAAGAGCGCCTACTCCATAAATAGCGTATCACTTCTGCTATGGGTGGCGTTTTAGCGGTATCCGCATGACCATCCACATAGCCGCGCGGCGGCTCGCGCAACCAGTAGCGCACGAAGACCGCCAACAGCAGACCGGGCAACCCCACAGTCAAAAAGGCAATCCGCCATCCAAAGAAAACGTTGACCCATCCCCCCACCAGAAAGCCTATCAGGATCCCCACATTCACCGCGACAGAAAAAAACGCTAACGCCGAGGCCCGTTCTTCCTGAGGGTATAAATCAGAGATAATCGAATGAGACGGAGGGCTGGTGCCCGCCTCGCCTATGCCGACTCCTACCCGAGCCACCGCTAACTGCCAGAAGTTTGTGACGAAACCACACACAGCGGTCATCAAACTAAACAGGCTTAAGGAAAAAGTGATGATGCGGCGGCGATTGTAGCGGTCCGCCAGCATGGCGATGGGAATGCCGAGGGTGGCATAAAAAAGAGCAAAGGCAATACCCGATAAAAAGCCTAACTGGGTATCGGATAAATCAAGAGCCTGTTTGACGGGTACCAGAAGGATGGACAATATCTGCCGGTCTACATAATTGACAGTATAGACGGCGGTCAGCAAAAGCAGCACATTGCGCCGATATTTTGGTGTAAAAATCTCGGCGGCATCCGCAGCGGCACTGGTTGTCATACTGTCTCCTCTCTTACCCTGTAGAACAGGCTTATAGCACATATTGGCGGCCCTACCGAGTCAAAACTGGCTCTTTAGGTGGGGCCACTACCGCTATCTAATTAGCGGTATATTGTTGGAGTGTTTCGTATGTGCCGGGAGAATAGTTCTGGCGTCCCCTACGGGAATCGAACCCGTGTTTCCGCCTTGAGAGGGCGGTGTCCTAACCTCTAGACGAAGGGGACGAAAGTAAATGATAAAGAGTATACGGGTATATTAGCCTCACCCGTGTGAATTTGGCATATTTTTAGTCATCTTTACGCATCATCCTATTTACGTTCCATACTGAAACGTCCGATTTCATGGCCGCGCCGGATATCCATAATGATGATCTCCGCCCCCCCACCACGAGTGGCCACCCGAACAACCAGCCTGTCACCCTCCAAAATCATATCCTCCACCTTTCCCCCTGGCGGTAAGGGAATAGATTCAACTCCCCATAACCCCTTAGGCGGTACAGAGGTAGCGCTTTCCGGCTCTACCGTCAGGCGATAAATGATTGTTGTCGCGACAAGGCCAAATCCGGCGATCAGCAAAAGTCCCAACACTATCACCACCGCCTTGAGAACACGGGTAGACGGGGGTGCTGCCCCGTCATATCCCTCATCCTGTCCTGCCTGGGGGGAGGTCTCTTCAAGAGAGGGTTGTGGCGGTGTATTATCTGTCATGGTGACATCATCCTCTTCTCATCCGCCGGAAGCGGATCGTTCCGTGTTTCATGTTGCGGCCTCCACCGGGACCGCAGGCACACGCGTGGACCGCCTGTTGGCCGATGCTCTGGGTGCTTCCGGTATCAGCCGGGCGCGATTAAAAAATCTGATTGAAAATGGCTACGTCCAAAAAGACGGTGCCCCCCTCAACACCTCTACGATAAAAGACCCGTCATACCGGGTCAAATCCGATGACCGCTTTACGGTTCATATTCCGGCCCCGGAACCGGCAGCACCCCAGCCTCAGTCTCTCCCGCTTGCGGTTGTCTATGAGGATGAGGCTCTTATCGTGATTGATAAACCGGCGGGATTAGTGGTGCATCCCGGGGCGGGTAACCGGGATCAAACACTGGTCAACGCCCTGCTGGCGCATTGCGGGTCATCACTTTCCGGCATCGGAGGTATTAAGCGCCCGGGAATTGTGCACCGTCTGGATAAAGAGACCAGCGGACTGATGGTGGTTGCCAAAAATGATGCAGCGCATAATGCGCTTGCAGAGCAATTCAAAAATCATGGCGAGGATGGCCGTCTGGAGCGCACCTACACGGCCTTTGTGTGGGGGGGACCTCTACGGGCCGCAGGATGCATTGATGCACCTTTAGGACGCCACCCCCATAACCGCCTCAAACAAGCGGTCCGGGAACGCGGCGGCAGACATGCGCGCACCCATTACAGCGTTACGACACGTTATGGCCTAGCAAAACATGGCACGGGAAAACACGGCACTACAAGACAACATGATATGTCTCCCCTTGCCTGCCGCCTTGCCTGCCGTCTTGAAACAGGGCGCACGCACCAGATCCGGGTGCATCTTGCTCATGCGGGATATCCTGTGATGGGGGATGCTCTTTACGGGGCGGGCTTTCGGGCCTCCGCAAACCGGCTCTCCCCCATCGGACAGGAAGCGCTCAGGGCTCTTGGCCGCCAGGCCCTTCATGCCAGCGTGTTGGGATTTGAGCATCCTCTATCGGGCGAAAAACTAACGTTTGAAAGCCCTCTACCGGATGAGTTAACCGCTCTTGAAAAGGCTCTGGTATCACCAAATGTTCAATGAGGAGATTTATATACTTTCATAAGGGATTTAATAAGCGTTTTCCTTAAAAACAGGATCAACGCTACCGCCCCAACTATTGTGGAATTTATCCAGCAGTTCTTCGGCCGGAGTGCGGCCTGTCGCCAAAGTATCTTCCAGAGGTTTCAAAAAAATCTGCTCATCGGCTCCGGTGCCATCGGTATTGCCCCGCGCCGCTAACCCCTCACGGGCAAGGGCTACCATGTCGCGTGCCAAGTCCTGAACCCGGCCCTTACGAAACGGTGTTGCCAACCCCTGACGCGCAACGTTAGTGCGCAAATCATCACGCTCTTCTTCCGTCCAATCCCGCACCATATCGTAAGCGGCATCCAGAGACGGCTGGTGATACAAAATACCAACCCACAAAGCCGGCAAAGCACACAGGCGCTCCCATGGCCCGCCGTCGGCACCGCGCATCTCAAGAAACCTCTTGAGGCGGGCCTCAGGAAAAATAGTGGCCAGATGGTTTACCCAATCGCCGAGAACAGGCTGCCGGTCTTCCAGACCGGGCAAGCGATGAGCCAGATAGTCGCGAAAAGTTCCGGCGGTGGCATCAATATAACGCCCATCCCGATAGACGGTATGCATGGGCACATCAAGGACATAATCAACATAACGCTCAAAACCGAAGCCATCCTCAAAGACGAAAGGCAACATGCCTGTCCGGTCGGGGTCCGTATCCGTCCACGCGTGGGCACGATAAGAAAGAAACCCGTTGGGCTTGCCTTCCGTAAAAGGTGAATTGGCAAACAAAGCCGTGGCTACAGGCTGCAAAGCAAGAGCGACCCGGAACTTTTTCACCATATCGGCTTCAGAGGAGAAATCCAGATTCACCTGTATGGTGCACGTGCGGTACATGATATCCAAACCCAGACTGCCCTGCTTAGCCATATAGGACGTTAGGAGTTTGTAGCGCTCCTTGGGCATTACCGGCATTTCGGCGCGCTTCCACTTAGGTGTAAACCCAATCCCCAGGAAACCAACACCCAATTCATCAGCAACAGTGCGCACCTGATGAAGGTGAGTATGAACCTCATCGCAGCTCTGATGGAGAGTTTTCAACGTTCCGCCGGACAATTCAAACTGTCCACTAGGTTCCAGGGTAATAGAGCCATCTGCCGCGCTATCCGCCCCTTCCAGACCGATGATATTTTTCCCCTCCATGATCGGCTGCCAGCCAAAGCGGCGCATCCCTTCAAGCATGGCCCTGACACCACTATCACCGCCATACTCTATAGGCTTAAGGTTATCCAGATGAAAACCAAACTTCTCATGCTCCGTGCCAATACGCCACTCCTCCGACGATTTGCATCCCTCAGCCATCCACTCCGATAATTCTTCGGCACTTGTGACGGGTCGATTGTTTTTATTCGCCGGTGCGCTCATTTTTGTTTTTCGCTTTTTCCTGACTATATCGTCTTATAAAACACCACGCATACTCTGTCCATGACACGCCACTCTTTATATCCGGGCTTGCCTACGACAAATCCCCAAGTGCTACGTGCCACAAAGTTAACGCTGCTACCGCCGCCGTATCGGCGCGCATAATTCGCGGACCCAATGATACATTCACAACATCCTCCCGCGCTCTTAAAAGTTCGCGTTCCTCATCATCAAACCCACCTTCAGGGCCTACCAACACGGCCCATGACCTCTGCACCCCTTTCTTCCGTGACACTTCACGCAACTGATGAACAGGGGCAGTTTTTTCAGCCGCCTCGTCGCAAAACATAATCAACCTCTCCGGCGCATCACGTTCCCAATTCTCCAATAGGTACTCAAGAGACAGCACCTCTGTCACCACAGGCACCGATAACAAATGGCATTGCTCGGCCGCCTCTATGGCATTGGCACGTAACCGGTCAAGTTTCACGCGGCTCACTATCGTGCGGCGAGTCAAAACAGGTTGCAAACGGGCCGCTCCCATCTCCGTTGCCCTTTGTGCAACAAAATCAAGACGGGCCCGCTTCAGCGGAGCAAAGACAAGCCACACATTACAACCGGTCTCCTGAGAGCGGAGGAGAGTCTCAACGCATATCTCACCACCACGAGACCCTAATTGCTCAATGCGTCCGCCCCATTCACCATCACGGCCATTGAACACCACTACCTCATCACCGCGCTGACGGCGCATCACATTCAACAAATAATGAGCCTGTCCACCATCAAGCGCCACCGGCTGACCCGCCGCCAGCCCTCCTTCAACAAATAACCGCAGCACTGTCATGGCATTGCACCTGCGCTCTACCCTCATGAACAAAATAGCCAAGCATGGTGCATCATACTATAGTAGAGAGTATGACACTCTGGAAAAGCTGACATTCATGCCCCACGACCCGCTTCCCCCATCGTCTCGCCCCCCGCCCCCGCCACTTATTCAGGATGCCGCACCAGACAGTTGGGTTAACCGCCGTGCGCCATTTTGGTCGCAGCCCTGGTTGCGTCTTATGCGGGTGGACAGACCTGTTGGCGTGTGGTTGTTGATGCTGCCCTGTTGGTGGAGTATTGCACTGGCCGCTTCTGTTACGGGTCATATGTTGCCTGATTTTTTTCTGCTCATGCTGTTTGCTCTTGGGGCTTTTATCATGCGGGCGGCGGGATGCGTCTGGAACGACCTTCTTGACCGGGATCTGGACTCCCGCGTTGAGCGCACCCAAAACCGTCCTCTGGCCTCGGGTCAGGTCAGCCCGGAAGGCGCTTTGATATTGTTAGGGCTGTTGCTACTGGGTGGGCTGATTATTCTGCTTCAGTTTAATGGTTTAACAATTGCTCTTGGGATTTTCTCTCTCATACTTGTCGCGCTTTATCCGCTAGCTAAACGATACATCCGGTGGCCTCAGGCAGTGTTGGGATTTACGTTCAACTGGGGTGCTCTTATGGGCTGGAG
This sequence comes from Parvularculales bacterium, assembly GCA_036881865.1. Classification (NCBI taxonomy): domain Bacteria; kingdom Pseudomonadati; phylum Pseudomonadota; class Alphaproteobacteria; order Parvularculales; species Parvularculales bacterium. The sequence goes on from JBAJNM010000025.1 coordinate 9,188, forward strand.
TGCCGTTACCGGTGAACTCAGCATAGCACCTGTTCTTCTTTATGTAGCCGCCTTCGCATGGACTATAGGGTATGACACTATCTACGCTCATCAGGACAAAGAAGATGATGCTCTCATCGGTATTAAATCCAGTGCTCTTGTGCTGGGCAAAAACACCAAGCCATGGCTCGCTATCTTTTATACGCTAACAATCATTGGTCTTTTTCTTGTTGGCCCCCTAATGCAACTCGGCCTCCTTTACTATGTGGGGCTTATTTTTGCCGGATGGCATCTTATCCAACAAATTACCGGGCTTGATATTGATAACCGGCAAGATTGCCTGGTAACGTTTCGCTCTAACCGCGATTTCGGTCTGGTTGTGTTTTTCACCATCATGGTGGGCATTGTGAATTTTACATAAATCTGCCACAATGACTCTCATACCTCTGAATCTCATGCCTCTCAGGCCAGCCGGAGGAGATTAATGGAGTACGCTTCATACCGCCCACCGCCACCGCATACACTGCTAACCCCCGAACAGTTGGCACAATTGCGCACACGCTCTAACTGGCGTGGTCTGTGGCTCGTAATCCATGCATGGGGTGTTATTTTCGGTGCCATGGCCCTGTTTGCCCTGTGGCCCAATCCTCTTACTTTTCTGGCGGCCATTTTGATTATCGGTGCCCGCCAGTTAGGACTGGCCGTCTTAATGCATGATGCGGCCCATAATGCTCTTGTAGCCTCTCCCCGTCTTAGTGCCATCCTCGCGCAATGGTTTTGCGCCTACCCCATGCTGGCAGACACTGACTCATACCGCCGGTATCATCTAAAACACCATGCCGCCGTTCAACAATCAGATGATCCTGACCTTGTGCTATCGGCTCCCTTTCCTATTACCCGTAAAAGCATGCGCCGCAAATTATGGCGCGATATCAGCGGACAGACCGGCTTTCAACAACGCAAAGCACAAATTATCAACGCGCTGGGAACATCAGACCAACCGTTAAGAGCGCGCCTTGCACGATTTATAAGAAAACTGGGCCGTCCACTTTTGACGCATCTTGTCTTGCTGGGGATACTGGCGGCGTCGGGCTATTGGTTTTACTTTTTCCTGTTCTGGTTACTGCCCCTGTTAACATGGCAGCAACTCGTGACCCGTGTGCGCAATATTGCCGAACACGCCATGGTTCCCGATAACAATGACCCCTTCCGCAATGCACGCACCACAAAGGCCGGATGGATAAGCCGCGCTTTTATTGCTCCTTATTGGGTGAACTATCACGTAGAACACCACTTACTTTTGTGGGTTTCCTGCTATCGCCTGCCTTTGCTACGACGCTTTCTTGAAGAGAACGGACACGGCGAACGTATTGAAACGGCGGCATCCTACAGAGCCGTTTTGCGGCTGGCCTCTTCACGGCCTGATTCAAAGGATCGTCCCGGTAATATTGTCCACGACGGGCGCCGCCGCGCCAGTGCCAGCGCCGCTTAATGACTGACAAAGACATCACCCTCCTTGACGATGTGGTAGCCCGGGCCAAAGCCGCGGGCGCTACGATGGCGGATAGCTGGTTAAGCCGCACCGAGGCTTTGACCACACACTGCCGGTTGGGTCAGACAGAGCATATTGAACGCACAGAGGGGCATTATCTGGGGTTACGGGTTTTTGCCGGTATGCGTCCGGCATCAATCTCTACGACGGATATATCACCCCACACCATAGACCCTCTGATTGAGCGGGTGATGGATATGGCGCGTGTTACACCGGAGGATCCGTGGGGTGGCCTTGCGGACCCGGATAGTCTGTGCCGCAACCCGCCCGCGCTGGATATGGGCGATGATGTAACGCCGGAGGCCGAGGCCCTCATGGAGCGGGCATTGGCGGCTGAAGAGAGTGCTTTATCGGTTAAGGGTGTAACGAACTCTGAGGGTGCGCGGGCGGGTTGGCGGCGCTCCCGAACGACGCTGGTCACCAGCGACGGTTTTGCCGGTGACTCCTCCGCTGCACGACATTTCTTATCTTGCTCGGTGCTGGCGGGTGAAGGAGATACTATGGAGCGCGATTATGACTATGCGCTAACCTGCCATCTTACTGACATGGAGTCCCCCTGTGTTTTAGGAAAACGGGCGGGAGAAAAATCAGTGCGCCGCCTTAACCCGAGCAAAGTTAAAAGTCAGCAAGCTTCACTGATTTATGACCCGCGTATTTCTAATGGGCTACTCAACCATCTGGCTTCTGCCATCAATGGTATAGCCATAGCCCGCAACACCAGTTTTCTTAAAGATTGTATGGGTAGTGCCGTTTTTGCCTCCGGCATTCAAATTATTGACGACCCTCACCGCCCACGAGGACTACGCAGTCAGCCCTTTGACGATGAGGGCGTGGCATGCGAAAAACGTCTGCTGGTAGATGATGGTCATTTGCAGAGCTGGCTTCTGGATAGCGCTACAGCGCGTCAGTTAAAACTCAAAACCACAGGTCATGGTGTGCGTAACGGGGGAGGTATGGGTGCTCCGGGACCGAGCAATCTTTTTATGGCAGCAGGAGCGCTAACACCGGACGAACTCATTGCTGAAACGGGCGACGGTTTTTACATTACCGAACTCATTGGCATGGGAGTAAACGGTGTTACCGGTGATTACAGCCGGGGAGCTGCGGGGTTTCGTATTGAAAATGGTCAGATTGGTGACCCTGTAAGTGAAATCACCGTAGCAGGTAATCTGAAAGACATGTATGCCCGTTTAACCCCTGCCGATGACCTTAATTTTTGCTATGGCGTTGATGCTCCCACCGTGCGCCTTGAGGGGATGACGGTTGCCGGTTCCTGATGAGGATCATGCTCTCTTAAACGAAGCCGTGAGAGAGGCAGGTGCGCTCGCCATGACCTACTTCAACGGTTCCGTCAAGACATGGGACAAGCCGGACGGAACCCCTGTCAGCGAAGCTGATATTGCCGTCGACGGGTTGCTCCATGAGCAGTTGACGGACGCACGTCCTGACTATGGATGGTTATCCGAAGAGCAAGAGGATAATCCCGAAGAGCGCCTGAAAAAACAACGTGTGTGGATCGTAGACCCCATTGATGGCACGCGCGCTTTTCTTAAACAAAAACCTCATTTCGTTATATCCGCCGCTTTGGTAGATGATGGCGTACCGATAGCCGCCGCTATCTTTAACCCCGCCACCGAAGAGTTTTTCGAGGCTACCCAACATAAGGGAGCGTGTTTGAACGGCGAACCCATTCATGTAACCAACACCCAAAAACTTGAAGGATGCCGCATGGTTGCCAATCCGGACATGTTTCATCATCCCGGCTGGCGACGTCCCTGGCCGTCTATGGAGGCCGAAAACCGAAACTCCATCGCTTACCGGTTGGCTCTGGTAGCCAGTGGCGCATTTGATGCCACCATGCACTTAAGCAGTCTGTCTGACTGGGATATTGCTGCCGCCCACCTCATCCTCACAGAAACCGGAGGCCTCATCACCTGTCACAATGGTAATAGCCTGACCTACAATCAGCGCAACCCATCCCATATTAGTGTTGTGGGGGCTAACCCCTCTCTCCATGCAGCTCTTATGGCTCAAGTGGGAGATATTGTGTTCCCCTCCTCAAAGAAGGCCATCTAACAAGACCCCAAAAGGCGTTTTTCTCTCACGCGCAAAACATGGTAAACAGGGATAATTTGTGAATCATCTCGCCATCTGCTGTCCGGGCTCATCGCCTTATGCCTTATTCCGTTCCTGCCTCAATAGAGAATACGCCTCAAAACATGCGCTCCTACGGCATTATACGTTGGGTGGCACAACATTATATATGGCCCGAACGCAAACTGGTTACCTTCGGTGTTTTAACAAACATCGGCCTTGCCAGCACTGCGGGCGCTATTCCCTGGCTCATCCAGCAAACCGTAGATAGCGTCTTTGGTGATAGCCCTTCTTTCTTTTCCCAGTTTCAGTTTTTTTCCGGCTTGAAGGAAACCTTCGGCCTTGAAACCGCAGCCGATGAGCGGTTGGCTATTTTATACATCATAACGGCACTCTCCATCATTATCATTAGTTTGCGATCTACCCTAACTTACATTGCCAACACAACCTTTGGCTATGTAGGGCAAAAACTTGTCACGCGCCTTCAAAAAGATTTATTCAATATCATCATTCATGCCGATTTAATCTGGCTGTCTAACATCCACTCCGGAAAAGTCATTACCCACTTTACGGCCGACATACCCCGCATGCAGACGGCTATGGTGGCGTCTCTTGTAAATATCACCCGCAATCTTCTGATTGTGATTGCTCTTTATGTCACCCTTTATGTGCTAGACTGGCAAATGGCCCTTCTAGTAACCGTGGCATTCCCTCTTTCAGCCTTTATAAGCAATCGTCTGGCAAAACGTTCCCGAAAATCCACCGGGCTCAATCTTGAAGTCATCAGTGTCATTTCCAAACTGATTTCAGAATCACTAAACGGCATCCGCATTATCAAAGCGTATGGCCGGGAAAAATTCAAAATGGAACACGCCCATGATGAGATTAACAAGGCACAGCGTTATGCTTTCAAGGTTGTTCGCGCCGGGTCAGCTTCTGCCCCCTCAACAGAAGCCATTCTCGGCTTTGGTGTCGGGTTTCTGATTTTCTACGGTGGCTACCAAAGCATTAACGGCAATTTAACAACAGGCGAGTTCACCGCTTTTATCACGGCAGTTGCCCTGATGAGCACTCCCATGCGCACCATCGCCAGAAGCCAAAACGTACTTCAGGAAGGCGTTGCCGCGGCCCAACGGGTGATTACCCTGTTATCTATAAAGCCAAAAGTGTTCAACGCTCCCGATGCGCGTCCTCTGAAAATAGACAATGGCGCTTTGTCATTTGAGGATGTGCATTTTGATTATCCGGGAGATCGCTCTGCCCTCCATGGCATTAATTTCACTGTGCCCGCTGGTCGTGTTGCAGCTCTGGTGGGTCCAAGTGGCGGTGGCAAAAGTACTATCCTTGGCCTTGTGCCCCGGTTTTATGACCCCCAAAAAGGCGCTGTTGTTATTGACGGACAAGATTTGCGCCAAACCACTCTGGAGAGCACACGAACGGCCAGTGCCATTGTTACTCAAGACCCCGTGCTTTTTGACGATACGATTTATGCCAATATCGCTGATGGCAATCCGCAAGCCCCAGAACAAGATATTATAACTGCCGCCCGTGATGCCAACGCGCATGATTTTATCAGCGCCCTGCCGAACGGATATCACACGGTTATCGGTGAGGGAGGTACACATCTTTCCGGCGGACAAAGACAACGTATCGCCATCGCACGTGCCTTGGTGAAAAACGCCCCCATCCTCCTGCTGGACGAAGCAACATCGGCTCTGGATACCGCCTCGGAGTTACAAATCCAAAAAGCGCTGGAAATATTGATGAAAGGACGCACAACCCTCATCATCGCTCACAGGCTCTCTACCGTAAAACATGCTGACTATATATTTGTTGTCAATCAAGGGCGCATTGTTGAGAGTGGCAATCACGATACATTGCTCAAAGCCGGTGGGCTTTATGCTGAATTGTGTCAATCCCAGCTCATCGGTGCGGCATCCGATGCCTGATGCCGTGAGTCTGCCAGCAATACTCGCTCTTTACCGCATCCTTACATTTGGTGCAGCCCCCCTGTTGCCCCTTGTCACCCGATGGCGACTTCACCGCAACCACGAAGACCCCCACAGAATAAAAGAACGCTTCGCTAAATCACTTCCCCCCCGACCGGATGGTCCGCTTGTATGGTTACACGGCGCGAGTATGGGGGAGTCTCTTTCCGTTTTACCTCTCATTGAAACCCTCAAGAGTAAAACCACTCCCCTGACCGTCCTGATGACCACCAACACCACCACATCAGCACACCTTATGGAACAGCGCCTACCGACAGGCAGTTATCATCAATATGTTCCCCACGACCACCCAACCATTGTCAGCCGCTTTCTGGATCACTGGCAACCTGATTTGGCAGTTTGGGTTGAATCTGAACTATGGCCCAATCTAATACTTCAGACCCACGCCCGCCGATGCCCAATGGCTCTTATCAATGCTCGTCTTTCAGAGAGAAGTTTTCGTAACTGGTCTCGTGTGCCAAATAGTATTGCACGCTTGCTTGCCTGTTTCTCTTTATGTATGGCGCAAGACAAAATCACTGCCGAGCGATTAAGAACACTCGGCGCCTCATACGTTAAAACCCCGGGCAATCTGAAATGGGATGCTCCGCCCCTTGAGGCCAACCCCGACCACCTAACCGTACTGAAAAACAGCATCAACGGGCGCCCCGTATGGATTGCCGCCAGCACCCACCACGGAGAAGAAGAAACAGCAATAAAGGCTCATCTTGCTCTTATCCGGCGCCACCCGTCTCTTTTAACTATCATTATTCCCCGCCACCCTCACCGGGGTAATTCTATTGCCCGCATGGTAAACCGCTACGGCCTTACCGTAGCGCAGCGCTCAGAAAGCCAACCCTTAAAATCCTCTTGTGAGATCTATATTGCGGACACCGCCGGCGAGATGGGATTATTCTACCGTCTCTCCCCTCTGGTGTTCATGGGCGGAACCCTAACCCCACACGGGGGACAAAACCCCATGGAGGCCGCACGTCTTGGGTGTTGTGTGTTACATGGGCCTCATGGGTTTAATTTTGCCGATGCGTTTCAGTTATTGAATAATGCCGGGGGCGGCTTTGAGGTCGGGGGGCCGGATGCGCTTGTTCCAGCTCTTGAACAACGCCTTAACCATACGTCGCAAACTGTCACCGAAGGAGAGCAAGCGCAAAAAGCAGTCGAAGGACTCGCCTCCATAACCAAAAATGTAGCTCAAGCCCTTATGGGTCTACTACCTGCCTGCTAACAAGCGTTTCACGCCCATGCCCCCGCGCCCTCCCAGATTTTGGTATCCACCACCCAACACGCAAAAGCGTGCCACCCTGCCGACTCGATTCTTAAGCCCTGCAGCCTCCCTTTACGGGCTGGGCGTACGCCTTAAGCAGCGGTTCACTGTTCCGGCTCGGGAGAGTGTTCCGGTGTTTTGTGTGGGTAATCTAACTGTTGGAGGTGCCGGAAAAACACCTGTTGCTCTTATGGTCGCTGAAAAATTACGTGCAAAAGGAGAAAGCATTCACTTTCTCACCCGCGGGTATGGCGGTGCTATACGACTCCCTACACAAGTGGCGAATATCCACAAGGCCCACCATGTAGGCGATGAAGCTCTGTTGCTTGCCAAATTTGCTCCAACATGGGTGGGGCGGGATCGGGCGCAAAGCGCCCGCGCGGCCATTCGGGCAGGGGCTACCGTATTAGTGATGGACGATGGTTTCCAAAACTGCGACCTATACAAAGATTTATCTTTTCTCGTCATAAGTGGTGAACAAGGGCTGGGCAATGGGAAACTTATTCCATCCGGCCCTTTGCGGGAGCCTCCTGAAACCGCCCGTGCCCGCACTGATGCTCTCATTGTGATGGGCTCTACAGCGCGAGACGACGTAAAAGAGTTCATTGATAATTGCCCCTCTCCTGTTTTTACGACTACTCTTAATCCTAACGTGCCTCCCTCGTGGAAGGGCAATCAAGAAAAACCCATGCTGGCATTTGCAGGTATCGGATATCCGGATAAGTTTTTTCAAACTCTGCGCGAAACCAGCGCACATCTTGCTGCTGTGTCAGATTTTCCCGACCATTATGTTTACAAAGAAAAAGACGCCATACGTCTCCTTGATGAAGCAGCGCGTCTGGGTGCTCAACTTGTGACAACAGAAAAGGACGCCATGCGTCTGGCCTCCGCCCAGCCTGATAGTGCCTGTTATACCCTTCATAAGCAAACCATCACACTTCCTGTAAAGGCAACACTGGATACAGTAGAAAACAACGCTGCGTTTGACCGCTTACTCCAGACGAGTCTCGATGGTGCCCGTACCATGCACAACTACCATCTACCCGGGTCAGCATAAATCATGAAGTTTATTTTCTTCGGTTATAGATTACGACACTGGCTTGAAGTTGCCGCACTATTTTTGTATGTGGGGATTTGCCTTCTTTTAGGCCTCAAAATCGCTTCTGCACTGTGGGGATTCGTTGCACGCACCATAGGGCCTTACCTTGGTATCTCCCGCCGCATCCGGCGTAATGTCGCCCGCGCCATGCCAGACATATCAGCTGAAGAGTGCGCCGCTATCGAAAAGTCCGTATGGGACAACGCCGGACGCGCCACTGCCGAAATTATTCACCTCAAACGACTTGCCAATAATGACAAATACTTCACCATAACCGGCACCGAACATATCCAAGCAGCAATTGACAAAGGCAAAGGCGTCGTTTTTATGTCCGGACATTTTGCAAACTGGGAGATGCTACCTAAAGCTGCCCAGACCTTTGAGATTGAATGTAACATAACCTATCGTCAAGCTAACAATCCCCTGGTGGACCGGTGGCTCACCAATCAACGCCATAGCGCATGGGGGCATACGTTCTCACCCAAAGGACAAAATGCAGCCAAAACCATGATAAGGTTTTTAAAAGTCGGAAAATCAGTTGCCACGCTGGTAGACCAAAAAGAAAACCAAGGCATTGAAGCTAAGTTTTTCGACCTCCCCGCCATGACAACCCCTGCACCGGCCCAATTGGCTCTGCGTTATGGTGTGCCTGTCATTTTAGCGACCATTACCAGAGAGCCAAACCCCGACAATCCAGAGTCGCTATTTCACATCCATAGCCGACCCCTTCAGCCGCCACCCGCCACCGGCAACACACAACAGGATATCGCCCTCATGACTCAATCTATCAATGATTTTCTGGAGGCCCATATCCGCAAGCGACCCGGTGAATGGCTATGGCTACACAATCGCTGGTCTGACGATTAAGATCTATCTCCCAGAACACGCCGGAAGGAAATTTCTGCCGAGGCATAAGCCTCCTGATGCTCAATACTCCAGTACTTAAGCTCTTCCAGCGTAATGGGTGCTCCGGTAACACCGCACCGCACAAATTTCCCGGAGCTTATAATATAAAACTCTCCCGGCCCATAGGAAAGTTGAGCCTGTTCGATATCTTTAAAACTCATATTCACGAACTCTATCCTGTATCATCAAAAAGGGTGCCCTGAGATAAGGTACGAGATGTGCGGCGACGTTTAGGCGATGACTTTGCCGACTTCGGTGCATCTTCAACCCGAACCGTAACCTGCTCATGGCCGGTGAACTCAAGACTCAATGCCTCACCCAGAGAGATCTCCTGTGCGCGGCGCACAAGACGTCCCTCCGCACCCCGCACCAATGCGTACCCCCGCTCAAGGGTTGCCTCATAAGAAAGCAGCCTCAACCGTTCTGCCGCTCCCTGCATTTGCTGCCCCTTATACCGCAATGATGTAGCAAGATGTCCTGTTAAGGTTTTGTCTACTGTTGCAACCCGATGGCCTCCACTCTTAAGAGAAGCCGTAACCAAATGCCGGCCCAAACGACCTGCAGGTCCCGCAAGAGAGGCCGTCTTGGCCATAACATGGCGTCCAAGTCCTGTGGGCAACCGACCGACCGCTCCGTCAAGACGCTGGCTGGGCAAAGCCAGCAATGCCGAGCGATGTGGCAGCCCTCGCACCACTCCGTGCATCTGATTTTGGCAACCAGTCACAAAACGCTCTACCGCCTGAGCCTGACGACGCGCCACTGACAGTAAACTCCCCATAAGATCACCCCGAACCGGTGTTGCTATTTCTGCCGCCGCACTTGGAGTAGGAGCACGCCTGTCAGAAGCGAAATCAATTAACATTGTGTCCGTTTCGTGGCCAATGGCAGAAATCACGGGTATCTCGCTTGCCGCCACAGCCCGCACAACAGCCTCTTCACTGAAGGGCCATAAATCCTCAAGGGAACCGCCACCCCGTGCTATGATCAATAAATCAGGTCGTGCAACGGCATCATCAACGCCCAGACGATTAAACCCCTCAATGGCCGTCACCACCTCTTCTGCGGCCTGTGCACCCTGAACACGAGCAGGCCACACCAGAACATGGACCGGAAAACGGTCCTGCAACCGATGAAGAATATCTCTAATGACGGCACCCGTGGGACTTGTCACCACACCAATCACCTTTGGTAAAAATGGCAAGGGCTTTTTACGCATCTCATCAAACAAGCCCTCTGCAGCTAATTTTCGGCGGCGTTCTTCCATCAACGCCATAAGAGCGCCCGCTCCGGCATGGCTCATGGATTCAATAACAATTTGATAGCGCGACTGGCCAGGATAAGTGGTTAATCTGCCAGAGCAGATAACTTCCAGCCCCTGTTCCGGCTTAACATCAAGCTTGTTCACGGCAGACTTCCAGATAATGCCAGAGAGCACCGCTTGCTCATCTTTCAAATCAAGATAAACATGTCCAGATGCCGGACGACTCACACGACCCAACTCACCACGCACCCGAACATAACCAAAAGCATCCTCTACCCTTTTCTTCACCGCAAAGGAGAGTTCAGAAACTGTATATTCCGACAGATTGTCAGAACCAGATAACTCCTTTTTGGGCGTCTTTTCCGTCATGGGTTCGGTAGTATTTCTGTGACCATAATCCAGCCCTACCCTATCACCAAAACCTCGTCCCTTAAAACCCTAACAACCCTTGACCCTACCCGCCCCATAAGCAACTATCGCTTCGTTAACTTTATAACCTTGTCTTGTTTCCCATGGATGTCACCATATTCGGCCACTCCCTGCGTCATTGGTTAGAAGCAGGCGCTCTGTTCTCCATATGGGGCGCTCTTCGCTTGCTTGGCGTGAAGTACGCCTCAGCTCTGGGAGGCATAATCGCCCGCACCATCGGGCCATACCTTCGCGGCTCCCGACGTATTCATGACAACCTTGCCCTCGCCATGCCTGAGATCGCCCCGCAACAAAGAGCCTTCATCGTCAAACAAGTCTGGGAGAACATAGGACGTGTCTTTGCCGAAACTCCATACCTCGTCCACATCAGCAACAGTGATAATCACATCACTTGTACCGGCATAGAGCACATTCAGAACGCCGCCAAACATGGCAAAGGGATCATCTTTCTTGGTGGCCATCATGCTCACTGGGAGATGATGCTCAAAGGACCCCGCGCTGCCGGATTACACTCTCATCTTGTTTACCGTCATTTTGAGAACAAACTGATAGAAAAAAGAATCGTCGCCCTAAGACAACGGGCATGGCAACTAACAACTGTCGCCAAAAACCAGAACGCCGCCTCAACCATCATAAAATCTCTACGCTCTGGAAAGCCTGTCGCTATGTTAGTAGATGAAAGAGACAAAAGAGGCATTGAGGCTAAATTCTTCAACCTACCGGCCTTAACATCGCCGACACCGGCAAAATTAATTTTGCGCTATGATGCGCCGGTTATACTGGGAAGCGTAACTCGTGAGCCGGGGCCACGTTTTCATGTGACTCTGCGGCCCCTTGAAAAGCCACCTCTAATCGGAAACATGGAGCAGGATATTGTAAGGTTGACACAAGCCATCAATGATTTTCTGGAAGCATGCGTTCGGGAGCGTCCCGGTGAAAACTTCATGTGGATGAAAGACCGCTGGCGACTTTTCTGATCGTTGTCATACTAGTTGGTGAACCTTTTTATGAGTAAACATATATGAATGTTCTGGTTATAGGCGGCGGCGGACGTGAACATGCTTTATGCTGGGCGCTTTCCAAAAGCCCTGTTTTGGAGGCTCTTTATTGTGCGCCCGGCAACAGTGGCATTGCAACATTAGCACAATGTATGCCTCTTGACGGCGAACAGCCTGATGCCGTGATTGGTTTTTGTCGGGAGCACCATATTCATCTGGTGATCATTGGTCCTGAAGCACCTTTGGCGATAGGGCTGAAAGATAAGTTGGAGGCTGCAGGGGTGTCTGCATTTGGTCCAACGGCGGCAGCAGCGCAGCTGGAAACCTCTAAAAGCTTCACCCGCGCTTTGTGTGACACCTATGGCATCCCGGGGGCTGCGTGGCGGCAGTTTGACAACCGAGACAGCGCAAAAGCCTATGTGGACACCCAACCCCTACCACTTGTTATCAAGGCCGATGGGTTGGCCGCAGGCAAGGGTGTGATTATTGCACCAGATGAAGCCACAGCCCTAAGTGCCATTGACGATATGTTTGATGGTGCTTTTGGGGAGGGCAGCCAGCGCATTGTGATTGAGGAATATCTTACCGGCGAAGAGGTGAGCTTATTTGCTCTGTGTGACGGAGAGACGATTCTCCCATTGGCGGCGGCGCAAGACTATAAAAGAGCGGGTAATGGAGATAGCGGCCCCAACACAGGCGGTATGGGAGCGTGCTCTCCTGTTCCGTCTTTTAGCACTGCTATGCAAACCCGCGCTATGGAGACTATTATCACCCCCACCATCAGGGCCATGAAAGAACAGGGTATGCCATTCACAGGTATTCTCTATGCTGGCTTGATGCTCACGAATGATGGCCCTCGTTTAATTGAGTTTAATGTACGCTTTGGTGACCCTGAGTGTCAGGTTTTGATGATGCGGTTGCAATCAGATTTGCTTACGGCATTAAATGCTGCCGTGGATGGCACACTGCACGAGATTTCTTTGGAGTGGCGGCAAGAGGCAGCTCTTACGGTGGTTATGGCCTCCGAAGGTTATCCCGGGACTTATAAGAAAGACACATCCATCAGGGGATTAGAAAAAACAGCAACCCTTGAGGGGGTTGAGGTTTTTCATGCTGCAACAACCCTTGATGAGGCAGGGATGGTGCGTGCTACAGGAGGACGGGTTCTCAACATAACGGCTTGTGGAAAAACCCTTGAAGAGGCCCGAAGCCGCGCTTATGAGGCCATCCGGCCTATTGACTGGCCACAAGGATTTTATCGCACCGACATTGGCCATCGCTCTTTGAAGTCATAGCGCTCTCGCCCATCAGGACCGGATGGCTTATACTGAAAGGTAGAAAAATAATCGAGGAAAGAACCAACCATGGCCGCCACCCGACAGGAGCAGTTCACAGGAACCCAAGACGTATCGGCCACTCACCGCTTTGATGAACAACGTCTTGATGACTATCTGGCTGCACACATAGAAAATTACGAAGGCCCTTTAACGGTGCGTCAGTTTAAAGGGGGGCAATCTAACCCTACCTATCAGTTGGTGACCCCTAAACAGAAATATGTGCTGCGCCGTAAACCTTCCGGAAAATTGTTGCCTTCAGCTCATGCGGTAGACAGAGAGTTCCGTATCATCAGCGCACTTTATAACACAGACTTTCCGGTTCCACGTCCTTACTGTCTGTGTGAGGACGATGACATCATCGACACTATGTTTTATGTGATGGATATGGTGGAAGGGCGAATTTTCTGGGATCTTACATTACCGGACGAAAGCCGTGATTCTCGCGCTGCTATTTTTGATGCCAAAAACAAAACTCTGGCGCAACTTCACATGTTGGACTACGAAATAATGGGCCTGACGGATTTCGGCAAACCGGGCAATTATTTTGCTCGTCAAATTTCACGTTGGACAAAACAATATCAAGCCTCTGAAACAGAGAGGATAGAGGCTATGAACAAACTCATTGAATGGCTGCCTAACAACATTCCTGATGATGACACGACCACAATTGTTCATGGTGATTATCGTCTGGACAATATGATTATTCACCCAGCCGAGTCGCGTGTGATTGCCGTGTTAGATTGGGAACTTTCTACGTTGGGGAATCCTTTGGCGGATTTTTCTTATCATCTTATGTCATGGATTATGCCTGCGGGAGACGGCAACAAGGGGTTGGCAGAATCAGATTTACCCGCTCTTGGCATCCCGACTATTGAGGAATACACCCGTCTTTATTGTGAACGCACCGGACGCGATGGATTGGGTAACATTGACTTTTATCTGGCGTATAATTTCTTCCGTATTGCGGGCATTTTGCAGGGTATCGTGGGGCGTGTGCGAGACGGAACGGCGGCTAGCGAACATGCCGAGCAAAATGCGGCGCGGGTGCGTCCGTTAGCTGAAGCAGGTTGGCTTTATGCGCAAAAAGCGGGGGCTATGTAAGGGGTGGATTTTAATGGGTGCATTTTAGCAGTGCACCCTCAACTGACGCACTGCGTCATATAACCACAGGAGAGCATTATGCAAAACGCAGCTATTTTTACCCCCCTTATTGTGCTTGCAGCCTGGACGTTCATCATCATGGTCTGGATGTATGCCACCCGTATTCCTGCCATGACAGAAGCCAAAATAGACCCGCAGGATGCCGCCATTCCCGGATCACTAAACGTGTTGCCCGATAATGTGCGGCAGATTTCTGATAATTATAACCACCTCTTTGAACAACCCACACTGTTCTACGCCATGGTGGTAGCTATCTGGGCGGTAGGCCATGTAGATCCCTTTAGCGTTGGGTTAGCATGGGCCTTTGTCATCTTGCGTATTGTGCACTCTCTTATCCAGTGCATCGCAAACCGCGTTATGATGCGCTTTTCCGTGTTTATGGTATCGTGGCTGATTCTAGGCATTATGATTGCCAAAGAAGTCATCGCCCTGTTTTAGGCACTGTCTATATCCATCTGCGCCACAAAAATAAAGCGCAGTAGATGCTTCTAATTTATTCAGCGGCTTGAGAGACGCAAACCGATCCGCCAAGGCGGGCGTTAATAATCTCTTCTGCCTGGGCCATAATGCCACCTATGAGTTCCTGACAGCTTGGCACATCATGGATTAATCCCTGCACCATACCCGCCGACCAGATGCCGTGGTCCGGATCGCCCTCCTCGTAGACCACCCGACCCCGCTTACCCGAAACAAGGTGTGAAACATCTTCAATGCCAGCCCCACCCGGGCGGCGCTCTATATTGACAACTTCCCGGCTTACATTGTTTTTTGCCACCCGCGCCGTGTTGTGCAAGGTGCGGAAAATTAAATCCGTATCCAGCTCGGTGTTCTTCACAATCTGCTGCTTGATATTCTCGTGAATGCAAGATTCTTTCGTGCACATAAAGCGAGTACCCATATTGATACCGTCGGCTCCTAACGCCAGAGCTGCAACGAGCCCACGTCCATCGCCAAAGCCACCGGAGGCAATCATGGGGATACTCACTTTATCAGCGGCGGCCGGAATAAGAATAAGTCCAGGCGTGTCGTCCTCTCCCGGATGACCAGCGCACTCAAATCCATCAATAGAAATACCGTCCACGCCTATGCTTTCTGCCTTTACCGCATGGCGCACAGAGGTGCATTTGTGCAGTACCTTAATGTCATATTCTTTGAAGTGCGGCAGATGAGGCGCCGGATTTTGTCCTGCGGTTTCTACAATTTTTATGCCTGACTCACAGATAGCCGCACGATATTCTTCATAAGGCGGCGGCTTAAGTGCCGGTAAAATTGTCAGGTTCACACCAAACGGTTTGTCAGTCATCTCTTTAGTTCGGGCGATTTCTTTTGTTAAATCTTCCGGCGTAGGCTGGGTTAAGGCCGTGATAAATCCTAAGCCGCCCGCGTTTGCTACTCCGGCTACGAGCTCTGCGCGTCCGACCCATTGCATGCCGCCCTGAACGATGGGATGCTCAATGCCGAAAGTTTCGGTAAACCTTGTTTTCATCATGAGAGGTTCCTCTTAAATCACAATTGCTATGGAGCATAACAAATCCTCTTTATAGAGAAAAGAGTTTAGCGCTTGGATAGAACTTGGATTAGATTATACGTGAAGTCACCAGACACAAAAAAACCGGAGAAATCTCTATGACATTACCAACAAACCTTGCCGACCACCTGGCCTTGCCTGCGGTTGGTGCTCCTTTGTTTATTATTTCCGGTCCGGATTTGGTGATAGCCCAGTCTAAGGTGGGAATTGTGGGTTCTTTTCCGGCTCTTAATGCACGGCCTCAATCTTTGTTGGAGGATTGGATTTTGCGTATTAAGGATGAGTTGTCGGAGCATCAAGAGTCTAATCCCGATGCCAGAGTAGCACCCTTTGCAGTTAACCAGATTTGCCATAGTTCCAACGATCGCTTATCAGGAGATATTGAAATCTGCACCAAGCATGAAGTTCCCATAATCATTACCAGTCTGCGTCCACCGACAGAGGTGGTAGATGCGGCGCATAGTTATGGAGGTCTTGTATTTCATGATGTTATCAACATGCGTCATGCCCGCAAGGCCGCCGAGCAAGGTGTGGATGGGCTTATTTTGGTTTGCGCAGGCGCGGGGGGTCATGCGGGAACCTTGAGTCCTTTTGCTCTGGTAAGAGAAGTGCGGGAGTGGTTTGATGGCGTTGTTTTGCTATCGGGTGCTATTGCTGATGGCTATGGCATTGCGGCGGCACAGGCCATGGGGGCTGATCTTGCTTATATCGGTAGCCGCTTTATTGCCACTGAAGAGGCCAACGCCGACCCTCGCTACAAACAAATGCTTATGGACACAACCGCTCATGACATTGTGTATTCATCACTGTTTACCGGTGTTCATGGCAATTACCTGAAGCCTTCCATTGCGGCGGCGGGTCTTGACCCGGATGATCTGCCGGAGGGCAGTAAAACAAATATGGATTTTGGCTCCGGTGGAGCCTCCAAGGCGAAGGCCTGGCGGGATATATGGGGAGCCGGTCAGGGTGTGGGTAGCATTACCGATAGTCCTCCGGTAGGAGAGTTAATTAAGCGCCTGTCACATCAATATCAAGAGGCGTGTAACGTAATGCAATCGCGCAACCGCTTTGGGATATTATAATCCTAGTACATGCTATAACTCCAGTGCGCTATTATGCTCTCCTCTCTCCTGTCCATCTTTTATGAAAGATTAAGTGCCCATTATGTCTTCAACGAAACTCTCCCGAGCCACAAGCAATCAAGCTGCAAGCCCTCTGCAGAAACCGCCATCATTCAACTGGGAAGACCCATTGTTGCTGAGTAACTCCCTTACCGAAGAAGAGCGCCTCACTCAGGATACAGCCCGTAGCTTTGCCAAAAACAGACTAATGCCCATCGTAGGCGATGCTTTCCGCCACGAAACCTTTGACCGCAGCTTATTTCAGGATTTGGGGCAAGCAGGCTTGCTCGCTATAACCCTGCCGGCGGAATATGGTGGTGTCGGATTATCCCACGTCTGCTACGGCCTTGCAGCCCGCGAAATAGAGGCAGTGGACAGCGGTTATCGCTCCACCATGAGTGTTCAAAACTCGTTGGTTATTCATCCCATCTATGCTTACGGCTCTGAAGAACAACGCCGCATCTGGTTGCCCGGCTTAGCGTCCGGTGAATTGATAGGTTGCTTTGGTTTAACCGAACCCGACCACGGCTCAGATCCGGGCGGGATGATAACCCGCGCCCGTAGCACAAAAGACGGCTACGAGATTACAGGTGCTAAAATGTGGATTAGCAATGCACCCCTCTCTGACGTGGCTATCGTCTGGGCCAAAACAGACGATGACACCATCGCCGGTTTTATTGTTGAGCGTGATAGAGCCGGATTTTCTACGCCAAAAATAGAAGGTAAATTTTCTCTGCGCACCTCCGTTACCGGTGAGATTGTACTAGATGGCGTTAAAGTGCCAGAAACCAACCGGTTACCCGGAGCGCGAGGGCTCTCCGGTCCCTTCGGATGCCTCAACAAAGCCCGCTATGGCATTGTCTGGGGTGCTATGGGAGCCGCCGAGTTCTGCTGGCATCAAGCGAGACGCTACGTTCTAGACCGCAAGCAGTTTGGACGTCCCCTGGCTGCCAATCAACTCATTCAGAAAAAACTTGCCGATATGCAAACCGAAATCGCCCTCGGCCTGCACGGAGCGCTACAACTAGGCCGCCTCATGGATACCAACCAAGCCGCTCCCTCAGCCATCTCACTTATGAAACGCAACAACTGCGGCAAGGCGCTAGACATCGCCCGCATAGCGCGAGATATGCATGGTGGTAACGGTATCTCTGATGAATATCACGTTATTCGACACGTCATGAATCTAGAAACCGTCAACACCTACGAAGGAACTCACGATATCCACGCTCTTATTCTGGGGCGCGAGCAAACAGGCATACAATCTTTTTTCTAATACGTGATTATCCTTTGCGAACAGGTGCAACAGTATAACGGCATATAACTCATAGCGGTACGCTTATACCTACTCCGTAAGATTGCATGAGCTAGGAAATAGAGGTTCCCGTAACGCAGTATGGTAAGCCGGATATCACCATGATGGCGGATATCGTCAGTAATCCGGGGAAACTAATTATTGCCGTAGGTGCGCTCTTGAACGCTTATCGACTCAGGACAAAGCCCAAAAACAGACAAATACAAAAGGAGCAGTAAAGAGGGGTAGAGACATAACCATTACACATTCATTGATATTTTTAGTCGTCTGCTCTGCTTGTTCTAAAGCCCACTGTTCAAGACAGGCCTCATAGTTAGCATCCCCCACTGTCCCTTTGACATCCTCTTCAGCTTCTTTTTCATAAACATCAGCACAATGAATCCGCGCCGAAGGGTGATCGGTGAACCTTTCTATAAACTGTTCCCGGGTGGCACAGCTACCCAGCAACAGCGTGAAAGCAAAAAAGGGTGCCAGTTTTTTATTCCGCATTTTGAAACCCTATTGCAAGAGGCAATCCAAAGTACCCTAAACCAATAACGCAAATTCCGGTTCATTTGTTATCCCTGATTTTTTTTGCCGGGTTTCCGGCAGAGACCGAACCGGGTTCAACGTTAGACGTAACATTCGACCCTATACCAATAAGTGACCTTTCCCCAATTGTCACTTTTTGTGTGATTGAGCTACCCGGACCAATCCAACAATTTTTTTCAATTATTACACTGCCACTTATTTCCGATTGAGCAATTATTGCGGTTCCTTCACCGATGTAACAATTGTGTGCGATAAACACCTGATCGTCTATCCTGACATTCGTCAATATTCTGGTCGGAAAAATAGTTCCACCTGCGATGGTGCAATTTGCGCCAATCTCACAATCATCTGCGATTTCGACACCTCCTATATGTGGCATTGAAACAGCTAATCCGTCAAAAGGGA
>JBAJNM010000026.1 GCA_036881865.1 Parvularculales bacterium
CGGACTGAGCGAGGCCAGTACATCTGCGGAGGCGGGCATGGGGGATGAAGTCGGCGCATACAGCGTCTATGACGGCCTGCCGGATGAGGATTACATGACCGATATCGGCAGCGCCGATCCGGGAGTTGACATCCTCTAGGGCGGACAACGCCTCCCCTGAAGTCATTGCCGCGCCACTACAGCTACCGTTGCCATTGCAGACGGGCCTCATCACATGTTGAGGCTGCATATGATGTCCTGTTTCAGTTCTCTTGCATGCATCCTTGCAATATTAACATGTAAAGTTAAATTTGCAGGGTTAATACCCTTTCTGTTGAGACACTGAAAACCCTATATGATTGATGACAACACACCAACGGCAATCTAGCCATGACGTCATCACCCGCACCGGTCAACGTTATCGGGGCAAGCCATAGTCGTTACCTTATTCCTTAAAGTTTTATACACCCAAAGTAACACTGTTTTACAATTTTACCCTTTCGGGATGATGTTCATTTTTCGAGCTTTTCTTTCAGAGCATCATAAAAACGTTTATGCTTATCCGGATTTTCTACTTTCAATTTGTGCAAATTCTGCAACTTCCATTTTACTGCGGGGAAACGATCAAAATCGTAAATGCTCCAATCCGGTTCGCAATTTTTCACACTCAGTAAAAATTCCTTATCTTTATCTGTAAGGTTGTCATGCACAATTTCAACCAGCGTTTTTCTGGTTTCCTCATAATCTCCATAAAAGAATTCTTCATCGCTCATACCGCTGAATTGATTTTCCATCGCTTCATGGTGATCTTGAAAATTTGGTGCATGCACTTCATGGATAGGTCTGTCACTGGCCAGCAAGCAGAATATATATCCTTGCCGAATTTCATTTGAAAATCCTTCGTTTTCCAGCAAGAGTTTTACATCAAATAAATCTCTGGGGTGCTGACGATCAAGCGCAGCACATATTTTCCCGCCATATAATTGACCAATTGGAACAACCGGCATTTCAACAAAAACTTCAAATTCTTCTTTGGCTTTATCACATATGGTCATTGGTACAGGAGCGGTTATTGTTCCGCGCATGACCAAATTTACCTCTAATTTAATAACCGTTTCTTGCTGTATTATGAATAGCTTTCCTGTGTCTTGTTTGTGCTCCACACGAATATTTGAAATAGATTTTTCTATGCGGTTTTTTGTGCGGATGAGTGCTGCGCTGATATTTCCCAACGTGGTTTGACGGTCTTCTATTGGCAGGTATGTGAGGTCAATATCAACCGAAAGCCGGGGCATATCGCGTACAAAAAGATTGATTGCCGTACCTCCATGCAGAGCAAAACAGGATTCCTCAGCAGCAAGCGGTAATACCTTTACCAATAGGCGAACCTGTTCTTTATAATTTTCAAACATATTCCATAAGTTTCTTAGGAAGGCTTAATTTATATTTAGAGTCATAAACCCCATTTTTTTCTAACGCACGATCACCTTTTCCCAAATCGATTTGATTCAAATTCAAATGCTTCAATACAGGCAGCCCGGCCTTTTCAGACATAAACAGAAACAGTCTTTTTACGCGTATGGATGAGCATTGTGACAACAACTCCTGAACAATATCAGGCCTCAGTGTCGTAAGACCTTCCATGATTTGATAACATTCTAAATAATCAAAGTTCCTGGGGCTCAAATACAGGCATTCCAATATAGCGCGTTCGGCGGATGAGGTTTCCACGCTTATTCCACCAAAATCATGTTTTGTTACAGCAAGGCCTTCAGTCATAATCGACGTCTTCACATGCACTATGGGGTTGCCCCAGTCATGTTCCAAAAACCACTTAGGCAATTTTTGCCCTAAAGACGAAAAAACAAATATTTTCTCTTTTCCAAGCCTGACATAATGCGAAGAGCCTTTGACCGACAGTGCTGTGGCACCACCCAGGTGGACATTCAGCTGCAACTGCTGCTGAAGACTGGCCAGTCCCCCATACCAGTTTATTTCATCATTCGCCCTTTTATATGCACCCCGTCCAAGGGATTCTATCCATCCGCTTGTCAAATACCGCTGTATAAGCTGTCCTGATATCGACCGCTCCTTGAACCATGGAGAGGTCGCAACAAGTCCTGAGGGCCATTGCTCCACCATTTTCTTTAGTTTTTTGTCTGTTGATATACTCATAGTATACTTATAGCGTTATTTTTAATGATTTTCAAGGCATTCACGGCCCGCATCATTAAAAATATTCCTATAAATATACTAAAAGTTTACTTTCAGCAATAATAATAAAGTTTGGATGCCCCGCTACGTATTAAGTTTCCGTGTCGAAAAGATCAGTGGAAAGATATTTTAATCCGGAATCACAAATAACGACGGCAATGGTTTGACCTTCATGGTCTCCCCTTAATAATTCAACTGCGCCAGCCACATTCGCGCCGGCGGAGAATCCTGCAAAAATCCCCTCATATCTTGCTAAATCGCGCGCGGTGAGGCGTGCTGTCTTGCCATCAATCTCAAGGAAGCCATCCCATCTCATTCCTCTCAGGTATGCCAAATCAGCCATGGTGTATCCGCCACCCTGAATAGGGTGATTCGAATCCACAGGATCTTTACCGGCGACAACCGCAGCGCCCGCCGGTTCAATAGGATAGCATTTCACCTGAGGGTTTTGACTCCGCAGGTATTTAGCTGTGCCTGCCAATGTCCCGCCTGAGCCGACAAAATCACAGAAAGCATCTATTTTCCCGCCGGATTGCTCCCATATCTCCGGACCTGTGGTTTTCTCATGCGCATCGGGATTTCCCGGATGATGAAACTGGTCAGCTCTAAACGCATCACGCTCTTCAGTGATCAGACTGGCGGCATGATCGACTTCGGCCAGATCAGCACCGGAAACCTCTCCGATGCGACTTCCCGGCAATTGGTCAACCAGCACGACCTCAGCGCCGAGAGCAGCCATCATGCGCGCCCGTTCAGGTGAATTTCCTTTCGACATTACCGCAACAAAGGGATACCCCTTGATGCCGCAGACGATGGCAAGCCCCGTGCCCATGTTTCCGCTCGTCAGTTCGACAACGGTTTGCCCGGGCTTCAGGGTTCCGTCTTTCTCCGCCGCTTCAATGACCCCAAGTGCAGCGCGGTCTTTCTTGGAAAATCCAGGATTGAGGTGATCGAGCTTAGCCAATATGGTGCCGCTTAAACCATAGTGTCGTGTTAGCCTCTCAAGATGTACGAGCGGTGTATTGCCAATGGCTTCAATGATTGACCGCATAGCGGGTTGCGTCATTATAATACTCGCTTCCTCATGGTGCATGCTTCTCCTTCTGGCTAATATAATTCGAAAAGCTCTGCTTTTGAATGGTTCAAATCAGGAGTAGCAGAGCACATCTCGTAAGGCATCTTCTGGACCGGTTGCGACATGAAGTCTTATCTAGGACCACAACTCAGCCCTCTGCCAGGGTTCAGGAACGACAAGCACCCCTTTCATCCCTCCTGCATGATCATTGAGTAAAAGCGACTGCCAGGCATCAGCCCATTCTTCAGACAGCGGGTAAGGAGGCATCAGGTTACGTTCAGGAGCGAAGCCAAAACGCCCATAGTAACCAGGATCCCCAAGAACACAGACTGTGGGCACTTGGTCTTGCTTGAGCTGTTCAAGCCCCGCACGGATCATCCGGCTGCCATACCCCCTGCCCTGTTGCCGGGGATTGACGCAAACAGGTCCGAGAAGGGCGATTTTATCGGGTCCATCTTCGAGAGCGCACATCGTAAATACGATATGCGAAACAACATCCTCATCAACCATGCCGGTTAACGACAACACATGATGCTTCCCGTCAAGCAATCGGCAGATCAGCGGAAACAACTCCTCTTCAGGAAAGGATGCCGAATACAAACCATTGAGGGATGGCATATCTGCCGGAAGGCATTCTCGAAGTTTCAGATCAGGTTCCATGACGATCACAGGCCGGGTTTTGGATCTATGTTCAAAATAGCCCGGAAGAGAAGGCTTAGTCAGGCAGTTGGATAATCGTAGCACAGACTACAAGCACTAATTTTGCCCTCAGTCTTTTTCCCTTACCTAAGCCGCTTCAGGTTTCCTCGCCGCCGTTGACCGCTATTAACTGACCGGTGACAAACCGGGCTTCGGGAGATGCAAGATAGCCGACCGCCGCTGCGATGTCCGCCGAAGTTCCCATAAAGCCCGCAGGGATACTCGCAACCCTTTTGGGGTCATCCTCTGTCTCACTGTCCTTCCGGATCTGGCCTGGCGAAATGACATTCGCTGTGATGCCTTGCGATGCGAATTCGGTTGAAATGGCCTTGGCCAAACCCCAGACACCATGCTTCGCCGCCGACATTGGCGCTCCTTCGTAATACCCCCGGATTGCTTTCATGCCGGCAAAGTTGATAATCCGTCCCCAGTTCTTTTCCACCATTCCTGGCAGAAAAGCGCGTGCGGTGAGAAACGAGCCGGTAAGCGCCAGATCAACGACGCCATTCCAGTCTTCATCGGTCATCTCCAGAAAGGGTTTATGTGGCCGGCGCGCAGCATTGTTGACCAGAATATCCACAACTCCAAACCGCTCCAAAGACATCTTGGCGACCGCCGCGACGTCCTGACTTTTGCTCATATCACCCATGGCAACGAGAGCATCACTGCCAGCCGCCTTGACCAGAGCAGCCGTTTCCTGGCAGGCGGCTTCGTCACTCGAGCCGTTCACAACGATGTTCGCGCCAAGGGCGGCAAGATGAGTAGCTATTCCCCGGCCAATGTTTCTGCCTGACCCAGAGATAAAGGCAGTCCTCCCGGTTAATGTTTTTTCCATTGTCAGATGCCCCTCCTCGCAGAGCTGAGATGCCATTTCATCGCTTTCTCTCAAAGAGTGGGTAACGATGATTTCTCCGTCAATCAATAAATGAATAAAGAATATTGACAATCGACAGTTCTTGCTCTCGAATGTACACGTGGAAGACCCATATTACAATTACTGGGGCTTGTGTGCGGAATTAACGATTTGAAATGGTGTGCCGGGCCAATAGTAAAAGTTCAACCCAGGGAGGAATTAAACATGGAAACCACTCAAAACTATCAAGGATCCCGCCTGTTCGGCATGATCATCGCCGCGGTCACCGCGATGTCGTTCGCCATTGCAACACCGGCCTTTTCGCAGTCATATCCGTCAAAAAATGAGACGCTCGACTGGACAATTGCGTTTGGCCCCGGTGGCGGCAACGACAGAATGGCCCGCAGCATCATTAAAATCCTCGACAAATATGATCTTTATCCAGGCAAAATTTCCGCTGAGAACCGTAAAGGCGGATCCGGCGCAGTCGGCTGGGGTTACCTTTATGCACAAAAAGGCAACGGTTACGGCATTTCGACCACTTCAGGTAGTTTCGTAACAACCCCGCTACAGGCAGATACACCATGGCAGCCGGAAGACTTCACGCCTGTCGCCCTTCTTGCAACGGACGACCTCGTCCTTGTTGTGAACGGTAAATCCAAGATCAAGACGATCAAAGAGTTCATTGCCCATGCCAAGAAAAACCCCACCAATATCGGCGGTACGGGTTCGGTCAATGTTGACTTCATCGTCCCCACACTCTTTGCAGAGAAGGCGGGTTTCGAGTTTGACTATGTGTCTTTCAACTCGATGTCAGAGCAGACCACAGCGCTTCTTTCAGGCGCGCTTGACGCCATGGTCGGCAACCCCGGAGAGGTTCTGGGTCTGATCGACTCCGGCGACCTGCGTCCGCTTGTCTTCTCCGGTCAGTTAACACCGGATGCTCTTAAAGGCGTACCAACGATGGGCGATATCGGCTACGATATCGGTGTATCAATGCCCCGTGGTCTGATCCTTGCTCCCGATGCACCAAAGGCTGCCCAGGATTGGTGGATCGCAACGATGAAGAAAGTCGTCAAAACGCCCGAATGGGATGAGTATATTTCGAGCAACACGCTGACACCAACATTCCTTTACGGCGATGATTTCCGCGATTTCCTTGCAAGCACCAAGAACGGCTTCGAGGTTGTTCTGCGAAAAATCGGAGCAATCTAATAATCTCCGGACTTCACGCCAGGGTTCGGCCGCGGTTATTCCGTGGCCGAACACACTCAGCACAGGGCATCAGATCATGCGAATCGCATTCCTTGTCGCTATACTCATAGGGGCCATTTGCTACAGCTACATCGCCTTCAGCGACTTGGGCTTCCTGACTCGAACCGAACGCCCGGGACCGGGCTTCTTTCCCAGAATTATCGGGACTACGGCGGTCGTTGTGACCGTATGGGCTCTTGTTGGCGAATTGCTCAAGAATGCTGATGCGCTAACGGACCGCGAAAAGTGGAATGATTTGATTCTCCTGGTAGCTTTGGCTGTTGGGTATGCGTTTCTGCTCAGGATATTTGGCGGGTTCATTGCGACCGTAATCTTCCTTGGGGTAACACTCATGATTCTGAACAGGAAAGAACCGGTAAAGAACCTGCTCATCGCAATTCTGATACCCAGCGGTGTTTATCTGCTGTTTGATCGCGTACTCAACGCGAGCATGCCCCCGGCGATCTTTACGTTGCCGATATGACCAGAAACACCCGCACACAAAACCGCCAGCAACCGGAGTAAGCGACATGGACATCTTTGCAGATCTGATGATGGGTTTGTCTGTCGCCATCTCACCTATCAACATCGTGTATTTGTTGATTGGCGCCATGGTTGGCATGGTGGTCGGCGTAATTCCCGGTTTTGGCCCGTCAGCAGGACTGGCCATCTTGTTGCCCGTCACGTTCGGGATGGATCCGATTGGGGCGATCATGATGCTCGCGGCGATTTACTACGGCGCGATGTATGGCGGGACCATAACCTCAATCCTGCTGAGCACACCAGGGGAAAGCGCAACGGTTGCTTCCACGTTTGACGGCTTTCCGCTGGCCAAGAATGGCCGTGCCGGGGCCGCCCTCGTGATGCAGGCCGCCGCCTCTTTCGTTGGCGGCACCGTTGGCGTCATCCTTATCACCGTTCTCGCCCCACTCTTCAGTCAGGTTTCGCGCAGTTTTGGTCCGCCGGAGTATTTTCTGCTGGCGATGATGGGGATGCTGACGCTTCTGGTCATGATTGGCTCGAACTGGAAGCTTGGCGTGATTTCGGCGCTCATAGGCTTTGCACTTGGTACTGTCGGGGTTGACCTCGAGACGGGTCAGAGTCGCTATACGTTTGGGTCAGCTGAGCTTATTGGCGGAATTTACTTCATCCCCATTGCCATCGGCCTTTTTGGTCTGGGTGAGCTCTTTTTCGCCTTTTACAATGGCCTGCACAAAACCGGCACGGGATCCATAATCCAGTATGACAAAGAAGACCGCTTCTGGCCGACGGCGCATGACTGGATCTCGACACGCATGACAATGGTTAGAGGTTCGATCCTTGGATTCATTGTCGGTGTTATCCCGGGAGCCGGGGCGACTATTGCTTCGCTGATGGCCTATTCAGCCGAGCGGTCCGTATCAAAGACGCCCGAGAAATTCGGTAAGGGCGAAATGGCAGGGCTTGTTGCGCCGGAAACAGCCAACAATGCGGCCTCTTCCGGGGCCATGATTCCACTTTTGACCCTCGGCATCCCCGGCTCTGCCTCGACCGCTGTTCTTCTGGCCGCTTTCCTCCTCTGGGGTTTGCGGCCCGGCCCGCTTTTCATGACTCAGAACCCGGAACTCGCATGGGGGCTTATCGCGTCGATGTATCTTGGCAATATGGCGCTTCTGGCAATTTCGATCTTCGCCATCCCTCTTTTTGTTCAGATGATCAAGATACCCTACCGGGTGCTCGGACCTTGCGTCGTGGTGGTTTGTGCGCTTGGTACATTCAGCGTTCATGCAAGCTTCATCGAGGTTTACCTGATGTTCGGAGCCGGTATCGTGGGTTTCTTTATGCGCCTGTATGGCTTCTCGCCGGCTGCGCTCGTTCTTGCACTGGTACTTGGCCCGCTTGCGGAAGAAGCGCTGCGCCAAACGCTGACCATCTCCCGGGGATCGTTCTCTATTTTTATAGAACGATCCCCGTCTCTCTGGATCATCGGAATTACGATTGCACTTCTGGTGCTTCTCCCGCTTGTGACCCGGTTCAGCAACACGAGTGCGGGGGAAGCAGAAAAAGCGGGAAGCTGAGACTGTGGGCCCTCTTGACGAGTCTGCGCTTAGAAAGATTGCCGGAGATGCGTTCAGGGCCACCGGGATGCGTCCTGACATGGCAGACGATGCAGCAGAGATGCTGGTTTTGGCCGAGATGATGGGCATTCGGACGCATGGCCTTAACCGAATCGAAAACTATGTCGAACGACTTCGTAATGGAGGCGTGAACCCTGACGCCGACCCTGTCATTTCCGCTCCCGCCCCTGCTTTACGGCATGTCGACGGGCAAAATGGACTGGGTGCGGCTGTGGCAATCCGCGCCACACGTGCAGCCATGGAAGCGGCGCGCGAGGCAGGCTTGGGCGCGGCGTTCTGCCGGGCATCTTCGCATCTGGGCGCCCTGACACCGCAACTGCTTCATGCGGCTGAGGCCGGGTTTGCGGCAATCTTCACCACCAACACATCGCCGATGATTGCGCCCCAGGGCGGGCGATCTGCGGTGATCGGGAACACGCCGGTTGGCATTGCCCTTCCCGATACGACCGGTCAGCCGGTGATCCTTGATATGGCGCTCTCAGTTGCCGCTCGTTCCAAAGTCCGGCGTTCTGCGGACAAGGGGGAGCCAATCCCCGCAAACTGGGCTACCGACGAGCACGGCGTGCCGACAACCGATGCGGCCGCGGCGCTGAAAGGCATGATGCAGGCTATAGGCGGTCATAAGGGCGCAAATCTCGCTCTGTGCCTCGATCTTCTGGCCGGAGGGCTTTCGGGAGCAGCGATCCTATCGGAAATTCCAAACGCCAATATCAACCCCGGAGCAGTGGCTAACGTCGGACACCTGTTCGTTATTATTGATGTCACGAAGCTCATCTCACCGGACGAACTGTCGAACAGGCTGGATGTTGCACGTCATCTTATCAGAGACAGCGCACCACCGGACTCCAAGCCGCAACCAAGACTGCCGGGTGCACGCGCACTCGAAGCGCTTGCAAAGGCGCGTGCCGAAGGGCTGTCAGTCGAACCGAAACTTCTGTCGCGCCTGCAGACGCTCGCAGCAGCCTGAGCCGGACATCCGGATTTATGCCGGTATCTCAAAACCGGTTCCGGAGCTGTGATCCTTCATTTTTCCGGCATCTTCCATGTGGCAGTCGCAATTGCAGCGAGTTTGCCATCCGGACCTGAGAGCCGGCTTTCCATGAATGACAAAGAGCGCCCCTTTTTGATGAAGCGGCCCTCGCAGGTGACAAGCCCGTCCATCACCGGGCGCATGTATTGCACCTTCAATTCGATCGTTGCCCCGGGCCCGGCAATCTTCTTCACCAGATGGCCCATCGATATATCCATCGCCGAAGCCATGGCCCCGCCGTGGAGCGAACCTTGAGGATTCCGCAACATGTCGTTGACCGGAAAGGTTACCCGGCAGAGATCTTTTTCGGCATCAGGCGCATCTATCGGCAGATATTCGAAGGTAAGTCCCAGAAAGCGCGAAAAGAAGAAAGACTCAAAAGCCTGTTCATGGCTCTCGATAGCCTCTTCGAAATGCGCCCTTGCGGCCGCCTCGTCAACCCGGAGGGAGTCATCGGCAGGCATCAGGACCCCACAAACTGAGGTTTACGCTTCTCGATGAACGCGCGTCGGCCTTCAATGTAGTCCTTGCTGTCAAAACAGGCCTTCACACGACGCTCGCACTCATCCAGATCACGCATACTTGCATCCTTGACCGTTTCGCCGACGATATATTTTACCGACTCCACAGTCATCGGAGCATTTGATGCGATCATTTGTGCCGTATCTTCAGCGACTGTAGCCACCGTGCCGTCTTCCACCACACGGTTCACCAAACCCATCATGCGCGCTTCGCCTGAATCGAACCGGCGGGCGGTGAAGAAGATTTCCTTGGCGAAAGACGGGCCGACTACATCGACAAGGCGCTTGATTCCCGGAAAACCATAGCCCAGCCCCAGTTTTGCGGCGGGGATGGAGAATTGTGACGACTCTCCGCAGATGCGAAGATCACAGCTAACAGCGAGCGCGACACCGCCGCCAATGCAATAGCCGTCGATTTGAGCAATAGTGGGCTTGGGAAACGTCTCGATCATGTCGTAGACACGCTTGGTTGTGGCATTGTAATGTGCCACGGCTTCTTCACTTGCTCTCTCACTTTCAAACTTTGAGACATCCGCCCCGGAAACGAAGGCCTTACCCCCCGCACCTGACAGGATCAGAATGCGTATTTCCGGGTCCTTTGCATAACGGCCAACGGCGGCCTCTACCGCCTCCCACATTTCAAGAGAGACAGCGTTTCGCTTCTCCGGCTGATTGAAGATAACCCGCGCGATACCGTTGGCTTGCTCGGTGATGATTTTGTCTGTCATGGTTTCGTCCGTTCGTTTAGGTTGCGCCCTGATCTTTCATTGATGAGATATCGGCATCCGAATACCCGATTTCCTTCAGGATCTGCTCAGAATGCTGGCCGGCGAGCGGCGGCGGTGCTGCGATCCGGCTTGGTGTGCGGCTCATCAGGATCGGCTGCCCCACAAGCTTTGTTTCCCCTCGCTCCTGACTCGTAACTGGCTGGGCCAGACCCAAATGATGAACCTGGGGATTCTCAAACACCTGCCCTATATCGTTGATTTCGCCTGCGGGCACGCCCGCATCGTTCATTATATCAATCCATTCGTCCGTGGTACGCGCCACTGTGATCTCTTCAATCTCGGCACCGAGCAGATCCCGGTTTTTCGACCGAGCCGGCGCAGTCGCGTAGCGCTCGTCTTCAATCCAGTCTTCCCGCCCCATCGCTCCTGCGAAACGTTTCCAGATGTTTTCACCTGCGACGGCAAGGTTCATATGGCCGTTCTTGGTCTTGAATACGCCCGTGGGAATGGAAGTCGGGTGGTTGTTACCTGCCTGTTTGGGGACATCTCCGTCCATAAGGACACGCGCAGCCTGAAAATCCAGAATAAAAACCTGCGCCTGCAACAAAGAGGTTTGGATCCACTGTCCTTTTCCTGACCGGGTCCTTTCCATAAGCGCGATCAGGACTCCTTGTGCCGCAAACAGACCAGCGCAGAGATCGGCAATCGGGATACCCACCCGCATGGGTCCCTCACCCGGCTTGCCGGTTATTGACATGAGCCCGCCCATGCCTTGTGCAATCTGATCAAACCCTGGCCGAGCCGACAGCGGGCCATCCTGACCAAACCCCGAGATCGAGGCATAGACAAGTCCGGGATTGTCCGAGGAAAGCGTTTCATAGTCTATTCCGAGGCGGTTTTTCACGTCCGGTCGGAAATTTTCGACAACGACATCGGCGGTCTTTGCGAGCTTGCGAAATGCCTCTATGCCCGCCTCTGACTTAAGGTTTAGCGTTAGAGACCGCTTGTTACGATGAAGATTCTGAAAGTCTGGCCCGGATCGCGGACCGCCAAGCTGGGCATTGTCTGCCGGTGTTTCAATCTTGATGACATCAGCACCCCAATCGGCGAACTGGCGAACGCAGGTTGGACCCGACCGCACTCTCGTGAGATCAAGAACCCTAATACCCTTGAGCGCATCGCTAGCAGCAGGGATACCCGCCTCAGAATGAGCGTCAATCGCACCTTCTTCAGGTTCGTTTGCGGATTGCGCCATATCATATCTCCAGTGGTTCAATAGCCAGTGTCAGATGTATGCTAGCAACCAATCAGTAATTTACAACATAAATGTTAATTTCTTTGCCCAACTAAACTATCTTCACACGAATGAAAGAGTCACGGCCTAAGTTCAGGAAGATAAGCACTCCCATAGTTGACCATCACGCATATGATCATATAACTGACAACGCCGACAAAGAAAGAGATGAAGGCACTTTCGACTGGACAGGAGACAAGCCTGTTCGTGAATAATCTGGCGGTAATACTATAATTGAGATGTTATCGCAATCATCTGCTGGGAGAATGTGTTCCCTGTGACAGATTTGAGAAGATAATCTCGCGCAACTTTTGTGCCACAACATCCGGCTTGTGTCTCATCATCGACACATGCCCAAGGCCTTCGATTTCATAAAATGTGCCATCCTTGGCGAGATCCGCAACCACCTTGCACATTGAAGGCGCTGTCTGCACATCTTCTGAGAAACTAATAACATGAAACGGTACAGGACAGGTTTTCAGCCCCTCCCTGCAATCAAATTCAAGACAGGCCTCCCACTGGTCGATCAGGTCCTTGGAATCCCTGTTTGCAAATCGGGTTGTATAACTTTCCTTGAGTTCCGCCCACAGACCGGGATCATGCAAGGCTTTTGCCGGGAAGGCGTAAACCGCATAATGCGGTGCAAGGAAATATTCGGGAAGATCAACACCATCTTTGCGCAAATCAATTTCCGCCTGCATCCAGTCACGGGTGAAGCCGTCGATATAGGCTGATGTGCCCATCGGTATGGCAAGGCTGACCTTTTGCGGAAAATCAATAGCCACCTGCTGGGTGACCAACCCCCCAAGCGAAAGTCCCGTGACGGCAGCACGACCTGAACAGAAGGCATCAATCACATGGGCACAATCTGCAGCATAATCCCCCATGGACCAGGGTGCCGGAGGAGATGAGGTCTCGCCCGCCCCCCGGGGGTCATAGGAAATACAGCGGAAATCCGTTTTCAGCCTTGAAAATTGCTGCGAATACGCTTCAGCGGTCTGATCACCGCCAGGGATGAATACCACATCCGGTCCCTCACCCTCGATCACAACACGCATGGTGACATCGCCGGCGGTCAACTGGTGAAACTCCGCATCGGGGCCAAATGCTGGAAATGCCGACATAACAACCCTGCCTAAACCAGATCACGGGAAATTTTTTCATCCCATGACTTTTCAATAACGACCCCCTCACCATCTTGCGCCCTGAGGTTGGCCGTGACCTGCCAGCAATCGGCTTTAGCCTCAACCCTGACTTCCGTCTCAAGCTGAGTCTGCCAGTCGCCACGGCGATACGACACAAGAATTTTTTGCTGACCGCAAGCCGAATTCGGATCAGCGGGGTGAATATCAAAACACTCATGCTGGACAGACCTGACACTGACCCCGGTATGGAGATGCGTCTTCTCGCCCGTATCGGTACACCTCTCGAAGCGCTCAATGCCGGTGAGATGGTCAATGGTGCGTTTTCTGCTAAAACCCCCATCGGACAGGGTTTCGGTCGCCATCGGCTGCGCCGCCTCGGGTTCGGCAAAAGGCGTTAGTGTTGAATCAGCAGGATCGGCTTCCCGCAGGGGCAGATCAAGTCTCGTTCCCGTCAGGGTCAATGTTGCAGCCGACTGTGACGGCCAAATCACCGGCCAGTATGACGTTGACAGGGCAAGCCTGACCCTCTGACCCTTCTTAATCCGCTGCCCGCAGGCGTTGAGTTGGATCGATATCGGCTCCGCCTTTCCTTCCGGCATCGGTTCGGGCTCGGAATGGCTGTTCCTGTGGGTCAGGTTCAGGACGCCGTAACTGAATATGCCGGCTTTGCCGTCTTCATCGACAACCGACAGCACCGCCACCAGATTGGCTTGCGGAGTCGAGCTGACCACCTCAGCATGAAGCACGGGGAAGCCGAGCCACTCGACATCCGCTTCAAACGGCGCGGTTTCAAAATGGGTCATCAACCCCTGTTCCAGATTCTGATCAAGGGCGCCATCGGGGATCACGCTGTAAATACACCATGATGCCGAAGCAACTCCCGCATTTTGCGGTGAGTTGATGACAAGCGATGAAGACTGAGGCGTCTTATGAAGATGCTCGCCATCAGTATAATATGACGTGACCTTTTTTGCCTTCCCCTGCCAGCCGTTTTCGGCAACCCATTTGCCTGGCCTCAGCTCATAATAGGGCGCGGGCGGTACAGGATCCTGAATCCATGCCCTGAGCTGGGGCTCTGCCATAATGCCCGTGTCGACTCCTTTGAGATGCTGATCCCACCAGCGCAGGCATTCCTGCAAGAAGCCTATCCCCGGACCCGGTTTGGCAAAGTGGGGGTATTTATGCGCCCAGGGACCGATCAGCCCCTTTTTGGGGCAGGACAAATTTTCGAGTGTACGGAAAATTGCATTCGTATAGCCATCAGCCCAGCCGCCCACCATATAGACCGGCGTTTCGATATCAGCATAGTTCTCGCAGACCGAACCATGGGCATAGAATTCACAACGGCGCTGATGCCGGAACCAGTCCATCATCCACAACCCGTTGTTTTCGAGCCGTTGCTTCCATACCTCACGCCAGCGGTCGCCGACAATTTCCGGGTCCGGCGGTGTGTTTGAAATGGAAAAAGCCGTCGCCCCCCAGTTCAGCTTATCGACAAGCACAGCACCGCCCATAAAATGGATATCATCGGCGTAACGGTCATCGGTGGAGCATAGTGAAATCACCGCAGCAAGAGCCGCCGGTTTTCTTGCCGCAACCTGAAGACCGTTGAAACCGCCCCAGCTGATCCCGATCATACCGACCTTCCCCGAACACCATGTCTGTCCAGCCAGCCATTCAATAACAGACAGTGCGTCATCCTGCTCCTGCTTCAGATATTCACCGAGGCACACACCTTCGCTATCGCCCGTGCCCCGCATGTCAACACGTATCCCGGCATAGCCATGACCGGCAAAATATGGATGCGTCAGATGATCACGTTCCACGGTACCGTCGCGTTTACGGTAAGGAAGATATTCGAGAATGGCCGGCACCGGATCGTCTTCTGCATCAGATGGAAGCCAGATCCGTGCCGCAAGCCTGATGCCATCGGGCATCTCGATCCATGTGTTTTCGATTTCCTTAACCTTGCGGGGAAAATCTTCCCTGATGAGAATATCCATCATCACATCCCCTTTCTGTCTATTTTATGATTCCACTCCACCTCGTGGAAAATGGCGTCACCATCAAGACATGTTACGGTCGCATGGAGGATGAAACTGTCTTTATCCGCTGTCATGCTGGCGGTTGTCTTGATCGTGAAATTCCAGTCGTCACGCTCAAAGACGCATTCCTGATCCATCACAGCCCGCGCCGATAACGGATCATCGGGATGGATCCGGTAGATACGGTCGGAGATGCTGCTCATGACAGTGCCGGTTTCATCAATCCGTCTCTGCCCGACAGGCCCGAAAACACCGCCATCAGTAAAGAAACGGGAGATATGCTCCCCGGTCATCAGATCGGTTTTAACTGATCGCTCCATTGATCCCTCACGCAGCGTCGTGATCCCGGTTGCTTTGAGAACATCAGGTTCATCAAGAACCCGGCCGGCAGTTTCGGCAGTCTCACAAACGGGCAGATGCAGACAGGACACACCCGGCGTGATGGTCAGGGTGACAGGTTCGGGTGATGGCCAAAGCATGGGCCAGTATGTTGAAGCGATCTGCACCATGAGCCGGTGGCCTTTGGCCAGACGATAACCGATCCCGTGGAGCGGAATGGTAATCTCCATCTCCTCACCCGGGGTAACGGGCTGCGGGTCCGTATCCGAATGCCTGTGCATGAGATTGGCAAAACCCCGTGTTATCAGCGTTTGCGCGCCATCAGGCGCTTCATCAACAAGCAACGCACAGACAAACCCCTGGGGTTTGTCTGCACTGATGCGCGCAGTAACCGAGGGCTGACCCAGAATGGCAAGCGGGTCTTCAAGGGGCGGAGTGGCAAAACTGAGCGCACCGGCGGCATCAATACGGCAATCGGCAGGCATATCGCCCGGAATGGCGAAGGAACACATATCACCGCCGGCTGAGCCGAATGTCTGGGGTGAGCGGATCCGCATCGGCTCACCTGCCGCAGGCGCCGCGCCGAGATGGCCGTTGTTCAGATGGAATACCTGATCATGGGACTGACGGAACGGCCATTCGCTGTCTTCCACCCAGACACCCTCGCTGGTTGTGCGGGTGCTTGACGGCGGCGTTGAATCCTGCACGTAAAACCTGAATCTCGGCTCATCCATAAGCCCCGTATCATCCCCCTTAAGGTAATGATCCCAGTAACGGATTAGTTCCGCCATGAAATCCATCCGTGGCGAGGGAACCGCCTCATGCGGATAGAGATGCGCCCAGGGGCCCATGAGTATCTTGACCGGTGATTTCAGCTTTTGGGCGATCCGAAACGGCGTATCGCGGAACAGATCAGCCCAGCCCCCGAAAAAATAAACGGGGATTCTGATACTGTCATAATCCTCGGAGATCGACCCGCGCCGCCACATTTCATCATGGGTTTGATGTTCGAGCCACAGGGCCGGCCAGTAGCACATGTTATCGAGGCGCTCCTTCCACATCTGCCGCCATTTGTCACCGACGACAGCCGGGTCTGGCGGCAGGGCGTTGTAGAGCTGCATGATTGATCCCCACCAGAAATTGTCATTGGCCAGAACACCGCCATAAAAATGAACATCTTCAAGCCAGCGGTCGTCTGTACCCATAACCGGGGCGATCGCCTTCAGGGCCGGGGGCTGTTTAGCCGCAACCTGAAAGGACGTATAGGCTCCCCATGACTTTCCGAACATGCCGACATTGCCATCGCACCACGGCTGATCGGCAATCCAGGCGATCACATCGACGCCGTCCTGAATTTCAATATCCGTATATTCATCAAGCATGAGACCGTCGCTGTCACCCGAGCCGCGCATATCAACACGGATTGAGACATACCCCGCCTCAGCCAGCACGGGATGCATGGATTCATCCCTCATTCTCGTCTGGTCACGCCGCCTGTAGGGAATGTATTCAAGGATGGCGGGAGCGGGCGTTTTCCCGGCTGTCTCCGGCATCCAGATCCGGGCCGCCAGGTTTGCGCCATCGGGCATCGGAATCCATACGGTTTCGATAGATTTGATCATGCCCCCATCCTTTCACGGCCTGCAGGTCTCTTAGGCGGCTTCGCCCCGGGTTTAAGCGGAAAATGACAGGTGACAGGATTATCGGGTGAAACACCCGAAGGGGCTTCCTGACAGCACCTCTCCTCCACCCAGGGACAGCGGGTGTGGAATTCACAACCGCCGGGACGTGCCATCAGTGACGGCACATCGGCGGGCAGGGAAATGCGGTCACGCTTTGAATCAGGGTCAGGCTCCGGATTGGCACTCAGCAGGGATGCCGTATAAGGATGCGCCGGCGCCCTGAATATCTCGGAGGTTTGATTAACCTCAACGAACCGGCCCAGATACATGACTGCCATCCGGTCGGCGACACGGCGTACCACATGCAGGTTATGGGTGATTATAAGCATGGAAAGGCCCAACTCACCCTTGAGGTCTTTGAGACGATTCAGCACTTCGCCCTGAACCGAGACATCAAGACCGGCCGTAGGTTCATCGGCGATGATCAGCCGCGGGTTCAGTGCAATGGCCCGGGCAACGCCGACACGTCTGGCCTGACCGCCGGAAAGCTGATGCGGATAACGCCGGGAAAAATCCGAAGGCAGACCAACAAGCGATAGCAGACGCTGAACCTCCTTGCCCTCATCACACTTGATGCTGTGCACCTTAAACGGTTCAGTGATCAGATCACCAACAGTCATCCTCGGTGACAGCGATCCGACCGGATCCTGAAATATCATCGCTATCTGCTGACGATAGGATTTCATTTCACCTGCCGAAAGGTTGTCGATGCGCCCGCCATCAAAATGAATCTGGCCGGCCGAGACGGCCTGCAACCCGTTGATGGCCCGGGCCAGAGTGGTTTTGCCCGAGCCGCTCTCCCCCACAAGGGCGAAGGTCTCTTTCTCGGCAATGTCAAAACTCACCCCGGCGACAGCCAGCAGCGATTGCTGCCGGAAGAGCGGGCCGACACGAAAGGTCACTTCAAGATTTGTGCCCGAGATCAGCATGGCGTCACCTTATGGCATCTGGCGATATGTTTTTTCCGTGCAATTTCCGGAGGGGTTTTCTTGCAGATGCTCTCACGCTCATGGCAGCGCGGAGCAAAGATGCAGCCTTCATGAGCTTCGTGCAGGTCGGGTATCTCACCGGGGATTGTCGGCATCGCTTTGTTATCATCAGCCTGCCGCGCCGGATCACATTCAAGCAATTTCTGCGTATAGGGGTGCAGGGGGGTGTGAAATATCTGCCGTGTCGTCCCGCGCTCGACCACCTCCCCCGCATACATGACAACCACATCATCGCACAATTCGGCGATAACACCGAGATGGTGCGAGATGAACAGAACCGAACAGCCGATCTGTTCCTGCAAATCCTTGAGCAACTCGATGGTGGCAACCTCAAGAGTGGCATCAAGCGCCGTTGTCGGCTCATCGGCAATCAGAAGGTCGGGTTCCATCATCAGCGCCATGGCGATGGCGATGCGCTGCTTCATGCCGCCGGAGAATTCATGGGGATAACGCCCCAGAGCGGCTTCAGGGTCGGGGATGCGGACCCGGCGCAGCATTTCAACAGATCTCTGTTTTTTGTCTGCCCGGTTCTGCGGTGACCGGTACTGGATATGTTCCATCTGTTTGCCGACCGAAATGACCGGGTTCAAAGCCCCCATTGGATCCTGAAAAACCGTAGATATCTTCAGACCGCGAATCTGCCGCATCTCAGCCTGACCAAGGCGGAGCAGATCCTGCTTATTGAAGATCACCTTCCCGCCATCGACACGGCCGTTCTGGGCCAGCAATCCCAGAATAGTGTTGATCAGCGTTGACTTCCCGCAACCGGATTCCCCCACCACTCCGACAATTTTTTTCTTAGGCACAGTGAAACTGACATCCCGCAACGCATGCAGGTCACCGGAATCGGTTTCAAATGCAACATTCAAATTCCTGATATCGAGAACGCTCATGACCGCCCCTTCATGCGTGGATCAAAAATATCCCGAAGTGTCTCCCCGAGAAAAGTGAAGCCCAGTGTTGTCAGAATGATCGGCAGGCCGCCGGCAATGGCGATCCACGAAGTGTCACGGATGGCGGTAAAACCGTCATTCAGGATGGCGCCCCAGCTTGGTGTTGGCGGCCTGACACCAAGTCCAAGAAAACTCATACCGGCTTCAATCGCAATGACAACGGGGATATCCATGGACGCGAGAATAAGCAGCGGGCCTATGGTGTTTGGCAGCATATGCACACGCAGGATACGCATCGTTGACGCCCCCATGCTCTGCGCCGCCGTGACAAATTCGGCCGACTTCAGGGCCAGCGTCTGGGTGCGGATAATGCGCGCATAACCCGGAACATTGACCAGCACAACCACAATCATCACCGAAGTCAGTGATGGCCCGAACAGCGTGACCAGGGCCAGAGCGAGCATGACGGTGGGAAAACTCTTGATCGAATCAAACAGAAGGATCAACATATTGTCGAGCCATCGGGGGCCGTATCCTGCCAGCAGTCCAAGTGTTGTGCCGATGATAAGTGACACCGCAGTTGCGAACAAAGCCACGGCAAGGGCAATACGGCTTCCGTGCAGGACACGCGCGAACAGATCACGGCCCAACTGATCCGTACCCAGCAGATGCTCCCAGCTTGGACCCTGAAAGCGGTCGCGTGGCGAAATGCGGCTCGGATCGGCGCTGGCCAGAAGATCTGCAAAAACGGCACCGAACACCATAACCACAACAAGGCTGATTCCAAGCACCCCGAGCGGTTCCCGCATGACCCGGAAGAAGGCTTTCATGAAGTTAGAAGCGGCTGCGTACACGGGGATCAAAAGCTCCGACAATGATATCTGCGAGAAGATTGATAAAAACGAACAAAACCGTTGTGACCAGAACAGCTCCGGTCACAAGTGGATAATTCCGGGTGAGAATGGCATCGTAGACAAGTTTGCCCACACCCGGCCGCGCGAAGACGATTTCGGCAAACACTGCCGATGAAAGCATCTGCCCGATACCCACACCCAGCAGGGTGATGGTCGGCAGAATGGCGATCGTCAGCGCATAGCGATAGGTTATGAGCCAGTCGGGCAGGCCAAAAGCGCGCGCCGTTCTGACATGCGGTGCCTCAAGCACCTCGAGCATCGAGGCACGAACCATGCGGCCGATATAACCGACCCAGCCCAGCCCCACTGCCAGCGACGGCAAAATGAGATGAATGATCTGCTCACCGGTATTCCCTGCTTCACCGGCACCGATCGCCGGCAACCAGCGCAAGGCCACCGCAAACACAAGCAGCGCATAAATCGCCACAACAAATGACGGAACGGCGATCATGGCCACCGAGAACACACCAATGAGACGGTCGACCCAGCCGCCCTGCCTGACCGCAGCAAGGCAGCCCAGAGGAATGCCAAGGGCAATTGACCATGTCATTCCGCCTGCGATCAGGGCCAGTGTAAAAGGCAGCTGCTCCATGACGACATTAAAAACAGGCCTGTCCGACAGAACCTCATTTCCCAAATCACCCGTCCAGGCACCGGTAAAGAAATTCCAGAATTGCACCCACACGGGCTGGTCGAGACCCATTTTGATCCGCAGGGCATCACGCATGGCTTCTGTCGCCCTGGGGCCAAGCGCCACGGCGGCAGGATCACCCGGAATCAGATAGATCATGGAAAACAACAGGAACAACGCCACTGAAACAATGGCGATAGAAAGCAAAACCCTGTTGGCAAGATACTTGAGCATAAAAACAGGGCGGCCCCAAGGGGCCGCCCAATTGATTTAGCTGGGTTCGAATTCGGGGAACAATGACTCCCCGTTCGGTTTTAGTCCCGGCTCAACGCTGGTGTGATGGATTGCCCCAACAACTTCATGGGTGAAGAAGACGTAACTTCCGCTTTCATCCATCAAATCCTG
The DNA here is from genome assembly GCA_036881865.1 of Parvularculales bacterium. Classification (NCBI taxonomy): domain Bacteria; kingdom Pseudomonadati; phylum Pseudomonadota; class Alphaproteobacteria; order Parvularculales; species Parvularculales bacterium. Next base: position 20,808 of record JBAJNM010000026.1, read on the forward strand.
CATCCTTTTGTAGATCTTGTCGCGCTTGCTGGGACTGCTTTCAACCAGCCCCTGCTCATGCAGGTTTTTATATTCAGCATTGTTGAAGCGCTCCCAGTTCCAGACCCCCACCTGTTCAGGCGTGAACCAGACTGTCGCCCAGCTCGGATCGGGCTGCATGGAAAAACGACTCAGAACCAACTGCAGCTTATTCCAGTAATTGCCATCCTTGGAGCCGAGAGTCCAGAAAGTGCCGCTGTCATTCTGCTTGATCTCAACATTGATACCGACATCAGCCAGATTGGCCTGAATGACCTGAGCGGCGGTAAGGCGCTCAGATTGGTTGAGAATATCCAGCGTGACATTCAGATTGCTGATCCCTTCCTTCTTCAGCAGTGCCTTCGCCTTATCAGGATCGTAATCATAGGTCACTTTCTTGCGGTTGCCGGGCAGGCCCGGGGCAATAATTCCGTTAGCGACACTCGCGGCACCAAAATACGCCGCATCCACAACCGCCTGACGGTCAACCCCATGCTGAACGGCACGGCGGAGATTAATATTGTCAAACGGGGCAGCATCCTGGTTAATCCCCAGCCAGACATAGGCCAGTGAGGGTTTTTCCAGAACGACGCTATTAGGCGGCGGATTCTTCTTAAGCCGCGGAAGCGAGGAGACTGACGTCCAGGTGTAATCAAGATCACCTGCCTCAAAGCCGCGTTCAGCTGTTGCCGGATCCTCAATGGGAATGATGTGAATCTCTTCAAATCCCCCACGTTCATGAGCCCAGTTCGGATTGCGCTTGAGCACTGTCTTCTGCTTGGGCTGCCAATCCGCCAGCAGATACTGGCCTGACTGCGCCACCGGCTTCGTCGTAATCTTGTCGCCAAGATCTGCTATCGCCTTGCGCGACAGGATACATGAGGCCGCCGTCGGCAGCGTCGTTGTCCAGAGCGGCACAAACTTGTTTTTCAGATGAATGACTCCAGACAGTTTGTCTTTGACCTCAACTTCCTTGAGCGCACTCCAGTCACCGGCATAGGGACTCTCCAGAGCAGGATCAGCGATACGTTCAAGTGAGAACTTCACGTCATCAGCCGTCATTTGGCCATAACCGTCAGTAAAGCCGATATTGTCACGCAGTTTGAACGTTACAGTCAGATCGTCAACCTGCTTAATGCTGTCAACGGCAACTGCCTTCCAGTCCCATTTGTCACCGGCCTCAACTTCAACCAGCGGCGCGAAGATCGACCTGATAATATCAGATTCCGGTATCGACAGCCAAAAGGCAGGGTCAAGAATCTGAAGATCCGAGTATGAACGGATCGTCAGCACTTTGCCATCAGCAGAAACCGACATGCCGGGATAGGCCATTGTCGCCGCACCAAACGCACCGGCAGCAGCCATAAATTTACGTCTGGGCATTTTGAATAGATTGTTATTGTCCATTTTTATCCTCCTGAATTTGGCACTTTCACATGCCAGTTTTATATAGATCCCAACCTGATTCCCTCCGGCCGGGTTCAAGCGTAATTACGCACAGCTACATCAGTTGAAGCAACAATAAAGGTATCTTCCCATAAATTTTTGCCTTGGCAAGAAATTTTTGCCAAAATCATATTTTAGGCAAGAAAATCAAACCTGATTGCACTGAGGTTAGCCCCACATATCATGTCCCGGCAATATGTAACTCCAGACCCGCCGAATACCGTCAGTACCAGCGATATTGACACAAATGAGCATATCTGGATTCCCATGCCCGATGGCACACGTCTTTCAGCCCGCATATGGAAGCCGCTTGGGGAGAATCCTGCTCCAGCCATTCTTGAATATATACCCTATCGAAAGCGTGACATGGTGCGGCTTCGTGACGAACGCAACCACCCCTTTTTTGCGCGTAACGGGTATGCCTGCCTACGTGTCGACATGCGGGGTTCCGGTGACAGCGAAGGTGCCATGCCCGACATGTATGACCAGTGCGAACTCGATGATGCCCGGCATGTTATTGATTGGGTTGCAGCACAGCTGTGGTGTAACGGGAAAGTGGGAATGTTCGGTACATCATGGGGCGGAACAGCAAGCCTGCAAGCCGCCGTCAATGCACCGGAACCATTAAAAGCTGTAATCGCTAATAGTGCCACCATCGACCGTTTCGAAGATGATATTCACTGGATGGGAGGATGTTTGCTCACCGACAGTCTGGAATGGGGTGCCACCCTGCCCGCCATACTGGCTGCCCCGCCGGATCTGGCCACAACCGGAGAAGATTGGCTCGCAATCTGGAAACAACGGCTGAATCAAACCAGATTCCCCTTTGAAAACTGGGCCAGGCATGACCGCCGCGGGACGTATTGGAGGCATGGGTCTGTATTCCATCAAGCTGATCACCTGTCCTGCCCTGTGCTCATCATCGGCGGATGGTCTGACCGCTATTCAAACAGTGTCATGAAGCTGACAGAAGCACGGCCCGATCTCTGCTGTGGTATTGTCGGCCCCTGGGGGCATCATTATCCGGATAAGGGTGAGCCCGGCCCCGCCATGAATTTCCAGCATACCGCATTGCAATGGTGGAATCAGTGGCTAAAGCCTGATGAGCATCAGCCAGCCCAAAGACCCCGGCTAACAATCTGGAGGCGTGAATTTGATCCACCCCAAGACAGGCTTCAGACAAGAAACGGACAATGGCTGGCCTGTGATGACCTCCATGCGGAGGACGGTGAGACATACCATCTCGCCGCGCAACCCGGTGCGGGCGTGCTGACAACGGTCAGGCCTGACGAAGATGGCCTCCTTGACGTTCCCTTCGATCTTCGCCATGGGGAATGCGCCGGTGACACGGGATATTTTGGCCGGATTGGCGGTCTGCCGCTTGATCAGTCACCGGATGATGCACGTGCCTTGTGTTTTGATACGCAAAATCTGACTACAAACATTGACCTCTTTGGCCATGCCAGGCTGGAGATGGAGATTGGGGCAGAACGGATGCCAGCGCAAATTGCTTGCAGGATTTGTGAGGTCTTGCCTGATGGCCGGTCAAATCTTGTCACACGGACGGTGCTGGCCCTGGAACTTGACGAGACACTTGACGGACTGCGCCAGACAGAACCGGGACAACCACAACACTACCGGATCACCTTCCCGGCAGTATCCTACCGATTTTCTGCCGGCAACCGGATCAGGCTGGCGCTGGGTGCATCTTACTGGCCGCTGGTCTGGCCCGTGAGTTCCATAACCCCGCTGAAGGTAAATACTGCCGGAGCCGTATTGAGCCTGCCCCTGCAGCCCCGTGCCGTAAAGGAGATACCATCCCCATTTCAGGCATCCGAAAATTATGCCGGCGACAGCGACCATGATAATACATCAGAAGGTGAACTTGAACGCATCCCGCCAGCTGCCGTTGACGGTATCATCACACAAGGCTGGCATCAGCCCGGGACAACAACAACCTTCTCCACGCTTGGACTCCATTTCACTGTTATGACATCAACTGAATATACAATCGGGGATAATGCACCGGAAACTGCAACATGCACCATCGACACCAGTTTCAGGATCAGGAGGGATGATGGAGAAGCCATCATCACCAGCCGGATTATGATGCAGGCTGAATCGGGAGGGGCCGCCATTAAATCATCGCTTGAGGTGAGTTGGAAAAATCAGGATATGCTGAGCAAGACGCACAGTTTTTTCATAACAGACCGTAATTAAACAGCACCATATATTGTCAACCCCGGGCCATGGGCACTGCGCAAATCATCAGTTTCCGTGACTCCTTCCCCCGGGAGTAACCCGAACACCGTGGCGCAGGTTCTTAAAAGTAACATCTTCAAGCCGGCACGGGTGCAACCCCGGAGCAAAGGCATTAATCACCACTCCGCCAAGGGATTCATAATCAGCTCTGAAATGCACCGTGCTTTTTACAACGATGATTGCTGCATCAGATGGATTGATATCCAGATGGGTAAAGATCGCCTGGTCAAGATTCTGGCAACGTTTTGATGAAATCACAACGCGGATATCGGATTGATCATCGATAATCAATAAAGCGGCAGATGGACCGGCATCGGCGATGCAACCGCGATACATGTCTCCACCAAAGGGAAATTTCCCTGAACTGATTTTTTCGACCTTGAACGATCCGGATATTGGGTGTCCCCCGCCACGGCCGCCGAGTTGACCTTTAATCACAGCCCCCTCTCCGGCATCGTGGGCGCTAGCGGCAAGATCAGGATCATGTACCATGCCGACAATGGCGCGCTTCGCTCCTGCAGCGATGAGGGCAGCAATCAATCCTGTTGTATCTGATGTTCCCCCAGCTCCGGGATTGTCCTGAACATCAGCGATCACCACGGGTTTACCTGTCTCGGCATGGGCCTTAATGGCGGCAGTGACCGCTTCAGGCGGATCCAAGAGTTGCAAATTGAATTTAGATTCAACTGCAACAGATCTCTCATAAAGCGCATTGACCATAGTCTCCGCATCATTGCGGCTTTCGGCATACGCCAAAAATGCCGGGCCGGCGTCAGCAATATCGGATGCCGGAAAACCAGCGGCAAATTCGGCCCAGCATGATGGCGCATCCCCTATAGCTGCAACATGTTCATATAGCTCCCTCATCGGATCCTCACAGGTGAACTGCGCATGCAGGGGGAGCAGATAGGGCACCTGCTTCCATGCGGCATAACAGACGCCTCCCGCCAGCAGATGCAGCAACACCGGCAAGGCTCTCGCGCCGGTTTGAGCCATGTCTAAATGCGGATAGGTACGGAAAATGGTTATCGCCGATGCGTGATCAACCATGCGCTGAGTCAGATTGGCATGCAAATCAAGACTCACTACGATCGGAAGATTATCTCCGACAATGGTGCGGATGCGGGAAAGCAGTTCACCCTCACCATCATCATGACTATCAGTAACCATTGCCCCGTGCAGATCGAGATAAACCCCATCTATCAGACCGGCATCTGCAATACCATCAAGGATGATTGAGGTGATGGTTTCAAAAGCCTCATCGCTGACAAACGATGCGGGTTCCGCCGACGCCCAGCAAAGAGGTATCATCTCAATGCTTTCATCGGGGTTATCCGCATTCCGGGTTTCAACTGCATCAATGAAACCCGCAAGAGGGATTGTTGTTCCCTTCAAGCCAGGGGCCACCTCTTCACCTGTCAGTAACCCGGGCCAGGAATCAACCAATTCAAATTCAGAAAGTGTCGCCCTTGTGGCCGCAAAAGTGTTCGTTTCATGCTGGAAGCCAGCCACAATGATACGCTTCATACCCAGATCCTCTGAGTGACCTTAATTTCATCCAGTAATCTGATGCCAAACCAACCAAGAGCTAAAAGAATCAAATACAACCATATATCCGGATTATCATGTTGCGCAGCTTCAATCATCCAAGCCAGCAAGAAGGGCAACATCATGTCGAACCCAATGGCCATCAAGACAATTATAGCGTGCGCTATGAGCAAACCCTTCCCACCTAAGGGTAAGAGTTTCCATGTATTCATAAAAACACGTCCCGTAGATTTGGTTGCGTTTAGCAAACGGGATAGGGCTGTTTCTGGTTGCTGCGTCATATCCAAATACCTAGACTTGCCTTTAACATCCGGTTCAGTGCCAATGTTAGTTTATAGGTTCTTTTCAATTTGAACACCAATTCAAACCCTGCCCCAGAGTCAAACTGATGCTTTCTTGTTCGAGTGTAGCCCCCACTATCAATTAGTTTAGACGGTCTGACCGCCCCCAGTAAACTTGTCAAAAACCCACTGAGAAGCGCGAAAGTCAAAAACCCACTGAGAAGCGCGAAAGTCAAAAACCCTGCCTGGATGGCCCCTGTCGTTATCCCCATTTCCAGGTAATCGAATCCGATGTCCCTGATCATCTCCGGAGCGATCGCCGGAAACAGATAGATGCCGAAGCCGTAAGCGGTTGCGATAAGCGACGTCAGTAAATCGACAAATGACAGAAAGTGAATTCCGGAAAGGTTGCCCATCGTCTTCCCCCGGCAAGAGCCTTTTCAGGTCTTGCCTTCAGGGTAATCGGTTGGCTGATTGCCGGTTATGGCAGGGCGACTGTTTTTTTCCGTTGTGTCCCCGGTGACCTTAGACGCCAAGGCAGGGATTGCGGGAAATATTCACGAAGGGTTAAGCTTGCCGCCAATATCTTTGAGGAAGCGTGCAACTTCCTTCCGGTTTGGTTTGTAGTAGACCCAGTTCTTCATCTTCTTTGATGTCAGCAGATCCGCTTTGGCCAGGGTTTGCAAATGGACCGTCACCGTCGGCTGCGATAAGCCGATTTTTTCCGTCATGAAGCAGACGCAAACACCGTCTTCCACAAGATCGGCCTCCGCTTGAGGCTGGAAGTGCTCTTCCGGGGCAAGAAGCCAGGTCAGGATGGTAAGCCTGTGGCGGTTGGATAGCGCCCGCAGAACGCCTTGCAGTTTGGTGTGCCCTC
>JBAJNM010000027.1 GCA_036881865.1 Parvularculales bacterium
ACAGGCGGTTGAAGGCATCGGCGGCGGATGAGCCTATTACCAGCACCCCGTGATTGCCCATGATCATCACCTTTTTCTTCGGATCGGAAAGCATCCCGGCGCAGCGCTCACCTTCCTCTTCAAAAGCCAGCCCGCCATAATCCTCATCGATAACAACACGGTCATGGAACATCGCCGTGTTCTGGTCGATGGCCGGAAGCCTGCTATCGGCAAGTGAGGCCAGCACGGTGGCATGGGTGGCATGGGTGTGCATGACACAGCGCGCATGGGGGCAATGACGATGAACGGCCCCATGCAGACCCCATGCCGTCGGATCAGGCGCATCGTCATCTTCCATGGCCGGCGGATCATTGACGTCAATCAGCAACAGGTCGCTCGCGCGTATCCGTGAGAAGTGGCGCTGGTTCGGGTTCATCAGAAACCGGCTGCCGTCTTCATTGACGGCAAGACTGAAATGATTGGCAACGGCTTCATGCAGATTATACTTCACGGCCCACCGAAAGGCGCATGCCAGATCGACACGGTCATCGTAATGGTCAATGTTGGTGCGGTCACGCCGCATTGTGGTTACGCTCATATGCTGCCTCCATCAGGTCACACCGGTAAAAAGTGCCGGCAGAACAACTTGTGTGATTAAACTCTAAAACAGGTAATGCAACCCCCTCAAGCGTTGACTAGCCTTCACACTGCAACTTAACCATACCTCTAGTGGAATTGAAATAATACTTTCGTTGCTAACATACTTTCGTTGTTGGCAAAATTGTCATTATTGGTGTTAAAGTCGGGGTGGGTCAGCTTTGCGGGGCAAGTTGCGCTGCCGTTCTGGCCTGTTTCGCAGCAGAAGTGCTACCATGATCAGTAATGATGATTGAATAATATGATGGGCTTGTAAACCGGATGTCTTGGGTTCTGGGAGTTGATGTTGGGGGTACGTTTACGGATTTTTCCATTCGTGACGACAGCACAGGACAGGCGTTTATCCACAAAAGGCCATCGACTCCGGAGGACCCCTCACGGGCGATCATTGAAGGTTTCAGGGAGTTGCTTGAAATGATTTCCGCAGACGGCGCAGCGGTAACACGGATAGCCCATGGTACAACGGTTGCGACAAACGCTCTTCTGCAGCGTAAGGGCGGCCGGCTGGCACTTATAACCACCAGCGGCTTTCGGGACCTTTTGGAAATCGGCCGCCAAGTCAGGCCAAAGGTCTATGATCTGCAAATTGACGCGCCGCCGCCGCTGATACCCCGTCACCGGCGATTTGAGATTGATGAACGCATCGGGCCAAAAGGCGATGTGATTACCCCTTTGGATGACGATGAAATTGAACGGGTCATTCAGGCCGTGCGCGCTCTTGATGATCTGGACGGCATTGCGGTCTGCCTGCTCTTCTCTTTTCTGAATCCGGAGCATGAACAACGCATGGGAGCCGCCATTCGAGCGGCCATGCCTGATATGATGGTGTCACTGTCAAGTGAGGTGCATCCGGAATTCCGTGAATATGAGAGGTTTTCCACCGCTGTTATCAATGCCTACCTTCAGCCGGAGGTAAGCCGGTATATGGAGAACCTGAAGGTTGGCATCACCGTGGATGCGCCAGGTGGCAAACTGGGGATATTTCAGTCAAGTGGCGGGTTAACCTCGGTTGAACGGGCATCGCAATTTCCTGTTCGCATGGCACTTTCGGGGCCGGCAGCCGGAGTTGTCGGGGCGGCGAAATGCTCTGCCAAAGCCGATATCGGAGATGTCATCACCCTTGATATGGGAGGGACGAGCACAGACGTCTGCGTGATCCGGAACGGCAGGGCCGATATTGCCAATATGCGCGATATTTCCGGATTTCGCATTCGCCTGCCCATGGTTGACATCAATACTGTCGGGGCCGGAGGGGGGTCCATTGCCCATATTGGCATAGACGGGCTGATGAAAGTCGGCCCCAACAGCGCCGGCGCAATCCCCGGTCCAGCATGTTACGGGCATGGCGGAACAGAGCCGACGGTCTCAGACGCAAATCTTATTTTAGGCAGGCTTCCGGAACAACTGGTCGGAGGCGGGCTGGCTTTGGACCGAAGCAAGGCCGTCGCCGCCATCGCGCCGCTTGCCGAGCATCTGGGCAAGTCAATGGAAGCCACCGCACTCGGCATCATTGGGATCGTGAACTCAAATATGACAAGGGCTATACGCGCTGTGACGGTTGAACGCGGTCATGACCCCAGGAACTTTGCGCTGATGCCCTTTGGCGGTGCCGGCGGCTTGCATGCCTGTGATGTCGCGGAGTCCCTGTTGATGAAAACCATCCTGATCCCGAGATCGCCCGGGATACTCTGCGCCGAAGGGCTCATCGTAGCAGACCTGAAGGAAAGCTTCGTTGCAACAAAGCGAACGCCGCTCAACGGTGACCTTAAGCCGGTAAAAGAGGTGCTGGCGGAGCTTGCAGAAAAAGCCATGCCATGGTTTGACGATGAAGGGGCCGGCAGCACTTCTCAGGCCCTCATGCTTCAGGTCGATATGCGATATATCGGCCAGAATTATGAATTATCCGTGCCGGCGGGCGATATGCTGGCCTCGCCGGAGTTTCCTGATCCGGACTCCCTGAAACAGCTCTTTTTTGAATCTCATGAAAGAAGTTACGGCCATCATGACGCTCAGGCGGCGGTTGAGATTGTCAATATTCGTCTTCAGGCCATCGCCACGCTGCCCGAATTAGCGATTCTGAAAGAAAAAAAATCAGCCGCACCTGAACCCATAGGGCACCGGGACGTCTGGTTTGACCCGGACGATCCCGTAAAAACACCTGTCTATGACCGCGCCTCACTGATTCCCGGCTTTACCCTCAAAGGCGCGGCAATATTTACGCAGACGGATGCCACAACCCTCATGCCGCCCTGGTGCAAAATGCATGTGGATGAACAGGAGAACCTGATTTTGGAGATTACCCGATGACGCAACACGAACCTGATCCGATCGCGCTGGAAATACTGTGGAACAACCTGAACTCCATCGCCGATGAATGCTTCATCACCCTGATGCGGAGTGCGTTTTCAACGAACGTCAAGGAACGCCATGATCATTCCACGGCCATCACCGATGCCTCGGGGAACCTGATTACCCAGGCGGAGCATGCCCTGCCCATTCATCTTGCTTCCATGGCCGGTCTGGTTGCCCATATTCTCAAACATTATGAAGGTGATATCGCGGAAGGTGATATTTTCATCTCCAATGACCCCCATGCCGCCGGGGGAACGCATCTGCCAGACATTAATATGGCGACACCCGTCTTCAGCGACGGCCGCCTGATTGGATTCATCGCCAATATCGTTCACCACGCCGATGTCGGCGGCGCCATGGCCGGTTCGATGTCAGGCGGGCTGGATGAAATCTACAAGGAAGGTCTGCGCATCCCGATTGTCAAACTCTACAGGCAGGGCGTGGTTGATGATGCCATCCTGCGCATTTTGCTGCTCAACATGCGGCTGCCGGATGAACGCAAAGGAGATTTGAATGCGCAGATCGCGGCTTGCAGGCTTGGCGCATCAAGGCTTGCCGATATCATTGCGCAGCACGGGGCGGCGTATCTTGAGGGCATTTTTACTGCAATCCTCAACCGGTCGCGTCTTCGCATGGAAAGTGCGATCAAAGCCCTCCCTGACGGCATTTATGATTTTGAAGACATGATGGATGATGACGGGATCGGCACCCTCGACATCAGGATCGCCGTGACAATCACAAAGAAAGGCAAAAAGATCCTGTTCGATTTTTCCGGGAGCAGCCCGCAGGTTCCGGGAAATTTCAATCTGACCTTCAATGCGACCCAGTCGGCGGTGTGTTATTCCCTGAAAGCCCTGCTGGATCCCGAAATGCCTAATAACAGCGGAATTTTCCAGGCCATCGATATCACGGTGCCAAGCGGATCCTTCCTTAATTGTGTTTCACCCGCAGGCGTGGCCCTCAGGGCCAATACCTGCCAGCGGGTTGTTGATGTTGTCATTGGCGCCTTTGCCGATGTGCTGCCAGACCGCATCATTGCCGCCGCCAACGGCGCCAATACCAGTGCCGTGTTTGCCGGCGTTGATCCTGAAACAAACCGGCGCTACGTCTATCTTGAAACCCTCGGCGGGGGCATGGGCGCAAGAGCGACAAAGGATGGCAAAGACGGTGTCCAGGTCAATATAACCAATACATCCAATCTTCCTGTTGAAGCGATTGAAATGGAATATCCTTTGCGTGTTGAAGCCTATGCGCTCATCGAGGATTCCGGCGGTGCGGGCGAGTATCGGGGCGGTATGGGGATACGCCGCACCATCAGGCCGATCGGGCATATTTGCGAGTTCAACGGCGTCGGGGAGCGCTTTCGGCATCAGCCCTGGGGTGTGTTCGGAGGCGGGCCCGGCGCATCGGGGTCGTTCTATATTGTTGAAACCGGCGGGAATCAGCGAAAACTTGCCTCAAAGACAGGCAGCATCAAAATTGACGGTGACAGCTGTGTCTGCATGGAAACACCGGGGGCCGGAGGCTACGGCCCGCCCGATAACCGGTCAGCGGAAAATCGGGAGGAAGACAGGAGGTCGGGGAAATTCAGTCATGAATTTCTTGCAAAACACTATCCATTGCAGTCAGAATAGAAGCAGATCCACTTAAGGGAGGTAATCATGAACATATTGCTAAAATCACTCGTGATTTCGGCCGCAACGGTGCTGGCTTTCAGCTCGGCGGCGTCATCGGCCACAGTCAAATGGGATATGGCGAATGAATATCAGGAAAGCTCAATTCACGGTCAGGGCCAGAAGGTCTTCGCTGACACTTTGAAGAAGGAATCGGGCGGCTCCGTCGTTGTGACCAATCATTTTGGCGGCTCAATCGGCTATAAATCCAAGGAACATTTCGATGCAGTCGGTGACGGGGCGCTTCCCATCGCCAATACATCCATGGGGCAGGTCGCCGGTATCGAACCGCTTTTTCTGCTTTCATCGCTTCCGTTCCTCGTTGGCTCAGCGGAAGATGCAAAACTTCTCTGGGAGGTTGCCAGACCTCATTATGAGAAAGTCTTTGCCAAGCACAATCAGGTGCTTCTCTATGCATCGCCATGGCCTCCGGCCGGAATTTGGTCAAAGAAGCCCGTTCTCTCCTCCTCTCAGCTGAAGGGGCTGAAGATCCGCGCTTGGGATGCCAGCGGCACAAGCACGCTTAAAACGGCAGGTGCCGCCTCTGTGCAGATGAGCTGGGCGGATGTCGTCCCGCAACTGTCGTCCGGCGGCATTGAAGCTGTGCTGACTTCTGCTGAAGGCGGGGTGAATGCCAAATTCTGGGAGCATCTCACTCACTTCAACGCGATCAATTATTCAATGTCGCTGAATATGACGCATCTTAACAAAGATTCCTATGATGAGCTGGACGCAAAACAAAAGGCGGCACTCAAAAAGGCATCGGAAGCCGCCAGCGACACCGCATGGTCTGCGCTTGCTGCGCGTGTTGAGCAAAATTACAAGGACATGCGCAAAAACGGCATTACGGTAGCTGAAACAGTGCCGGCCGGTTTTCTCGGTGAACTCAATGCCGCCGGGGATTCGGTTTACTCGGACTGGTTGTCCAAAGTCGGCTCCACAGGCAAGTCGATTCTGGATGAATACAGAAAACGCCGCAACTAAGCCTGACTGATAACGGGCAGGAATCTCTTTCCTGCCCGTTTTTTCCAACTTGAAGAACCGGCAGGAGTGGCAGTGCTTGGATTGCTAGAGAGATTCTCAACACGTTTGAGCACGGCAGGGGCATGGATTGCCGCAGCGCTTCTTGTCTATATGGTCGTTCATATACTGGTCGAAATCATCGCAAGAACCGGGTTTGATTCTTCCACATATTCACTTGATGAATTTGTCGGCTACGCCATCGCATCAATGACCTTCCTGTCTTTGGGGCACACATTCAGCTCGGGCAAGCTGATACGGGTCAACATTCTGACAAATGCCATTTCCGGGCTTCTTAGTCTGGTGGTGGAACTGATTTGTATCGCCTTCACCTTTTCCGTAATCACGTTTTTTGCAAGGTATGTTTGGCGCAGCCTCTACCGGAACTGGGAGCGCGGGGCGATAAGCCCGACACTTACCGAGACACCGATCTGGCTTGTGGAAAGTGTCTTTTTCATTGGTCTGTGCATATTCCTCCTGCAGATGCTGACAACGGCTCTCGTTAAGATTGAACGCTACCGCACATCGGAAAACGGCTAGGGAGCGGGAGGGACGATACGATGGAATCGCTCAATATTGCCTTTATCGTCCTGATGCTGCTGATTTTCTATCTGGGGCTGGGTGTCTGGGTTTTCTCCGGGCTTCTCCTTGTCAGCGTGAGCGGGTTGCTCCTTCTGCTCGACATGCCTTTTCACCGCATTGGCACGATCATGGCTCCCCTGATTATCCGTTCCGCCACATCGTGGGAGCTTTCCGCGATCCCGATGTTTGTCTGGATGGGGGAACTCATGTTCAGGACAGATATTTCGGACCGGCTTTTCCGCAGTCTGTCACCGCTCGTTTATCACCTGCCCGGCCGTTTGCTTCATACGAACGTCCTTGGATCGGCGCTATTTGCCGCCGTGAGCGGATCAAGTGCCGCAACGACAGCCACCGTAGGCAAAATCACGACCACAGAGTTGCTGCAGCGCGGGTATTCGCCCTCGCTCACATTCGGCTCGCTTGCCGGCGCAGGATCTCTCGGCCTGCTTATACCGCCGTCCATCGTGCTGATCGTTTATGGCGTTCTGGCCGAAGTTTCAATTTCGCGGCTGTTTGCCGCCGGAGTCTACCCCGGGCTGCTGATTGTCACTCTTTATTCCGGTTTCATCATGTTCCGGAGCCTGCTGAACCCTTCACTCACGCCCGCCAGGGAAAGCCGGCCAAGTCTTCGGGACATCGGCATGGGGCTGATAAATCTTATTCCTATCGGCCTGCTCATATTCATTGTTCTCGGCGCTATTTATTCAGGCTTCGCCACACCGTCGGAAGCCGGAGCGGTAGGGGTGACAGCGACATTGGTTTTGGCCCTTCTCACGCGGCAGCTCACCCGTGAAGTCCTCTTTGACAGTCTCATGGCTTCAGTGCGGACATCGTGCATGATTGCCTCAATCCTTCTGGCAGCCGCGTTTCTTTCCACCAGCATGGCATATCTGCATGTGCCGCAGGATGTCGCGACGACCATTGCCAAAATGGAATTATCGCCATATGAGTTGATTTTTGTTTTGGCGATTTTTTATATTCTGCTTGGACTTTTCCTTGAAGGAATATCGATTACGGTCATGAGTCTGCCCATAACACTGCCGCTGATACTGGCCAGTGGATTTGATCCGATCTGGTTCGGCATCTTTCTTGTGATCATGGTTGAACTGGCCCAGATCACCCCGCCGATAGGATTCAACCTCTTTATCATTCAGGGATTAACAGGAACACCGATATTCCGTATTGCGATTGCAGCGGCACCGTTTTTTATCCTCATGTGCGTGGCCGCAACCATAATCACCATTTATCCGGAGATAGCACTGTGGCTGCCGGATAAACTGTTCAACAGATAACTATCGCATCGAAGTAATTATGAGCGCCGGATCATCTCGACGTCTTCAGACAAAATTTGGAAACCAGATGCCTCTTTAGCCAAGCTGCTATTGTGTAAGCAGCTATACCAACATAAGGCTCAGATCCTTCCTTTCCCGTGCAGGTCAATTTGATCTCTTGGCTGGCTTGCAACTTACGAATGGGTGTGGACAATTCAAAATAAATCCTAAATAGTCACCGTAACAGTGAGGAAAAGAATCATGTCAAACTTGTCAAACAGGGCCGAAGTTCAGTCAATCGCCGATAAACTGGTGTTACCAAACACCGCATTCATCGATGGAAAATTTACTGAGGCAAAATCCGGAAAAAGATTTTCAACCATCAACCCTGCAACCGGCGAAGTGCTGACCGATGTTTCAGCCTGTGATGCGGCTGATGTCGATTTGGCCGTCGAGAAGGCGCGCAAGTCCTTCAGGAGCGGAAGCTGGTCAAAGAAACACCCTTCCGAGCGAAAGGCGGTCTTGATCAAACTCGCCAAACTGATAGGACAACACAGCGACAGCCTTGCCGTCCTTGAAAGCCTTGAAGGCGGCAAGCCCATCAAGGATTGCCTTGAGATTGATCTGCCTGAAACGGTGCAGTGCCTTTTATGGCACGCCGAGGCGGCTGACAAGCTGTATGACCAGATGTCGCCGTCGGACGGAAATGCCGTCGGGATGATCATTCGTGAACCTTCAGGTGTGGTTGGATGTGTGCTCCCGTGGAACTTCCCCCTGATGATGCTGGCTTGGAAGATTGGCCCGGCCCTGGCAGGCGGAAACAGCGTCATTGTCAAACCCGCAGAACTGACCAGCATGACCGCCCTTAAAGTCGCGGAACTCGCCTTGGAAGCCGGCATTCCCGAAGGGGTGTTGCAGGTCCTGCCGGGACTTGGTGAGCAGGCCGGACAGGCGCTCGGCCTCCACCCGGATGTCGATGTTATATCTTTCACCGGCTCAACAGAAGTCGGCCGCCTGTTCCTCGAATATTCCTCCAAGTCCAACCTCAAGCGGATCACGCTGGAATGCGGTGGCAAGAATCCTGCGGTGGTGCTCAGTGATGCCAAACACCTTGATCAGATCGCAGAGCATGTGGTGTTTTCCGCCTGCTGGAATATGGGCCAGAACTGCACGGCCAATTCCCGCCTCATCGTTCATAAATCCCTCCATGCCGACCTGTTGGCGAAGGTCATGGAACGGATCAAAGACTGGAACACCGGCGACCCGCTCGACCCCAAGAACGCACTCGGCGCCATCGTGTCGAAAGAGCAATTTGACAAAATCATGGACTTCATCAATGGCGCCAAGAATAAGGGTGGCTCGCTTCTTGTCGGCGGCGAGCCTATTGTGGACGGGGACGGGTTGTTCATCTCACCAACCGTCTTTGACGGTGTGAAACCGGATATGCCCATCGCCATCGAGGAAGTCTTTGGCCCTGTCCTGGGGATCATGCCGGTCGCCAGTGATGAGGAGGCGTTAGCGCTAGCTAACCAGACCACCTACGGGTTACAGGCCTCCCTCTTCACTTCCGATGTTGCGCGTGCGCACAACTATGCCAGACAACTGGAGGCGGGAACGGTTTCAGTGAATTGCTATAGCGAAGGCGATATCACCACCCCGTTCGGGGGCTATAAGTTGTCCGGTTTCGGCGGGAAGGACAACTCCTTGCAGGCCCATGACCAATACACCGAAACAAAGACCATCTGGATCAACCTTGCCGAAGATCAAAGCGACGGAAAATAAATACCGGGGATGCGACCGCGCCGGAACATCGGGTCGTCTTCCATGGGCCGTGACGGATCACATCAAATTTTCTGATTCTTCAGATTGTTTTCACCGGATTACCGCAACCTGCGGGCGAAGGCCCTGATGTCCTCCAGCAACAGTTCCGGCTCTTCCATCGCCGCGAAATGGCCCCCGCGCGGCATCTCGGTCCATTGATGGATATTGTATATTCTCTCAGCGTAAGAACGGGGGGGCCAGTTCAGCATCTCCGCGGGAAACACCGCACATCCAGTCGGCACTTCAACCCGCTTGCCTTCCGGTGACAGGATTCTTCCGCCCTCTTCACGGCGGCCGTAGTAAATCCATGACGCTGAGTTAAAGCATCGGGTTGTAATATAAATCATGATATTGGTCAGCAGATCATCCTTGGAATGCGCAGCCTCGATCTCTCCGACCTTCACATCTGACCAGTCATGAAACTTTTCGACCAGCCAGGCGGCGATGCCAACCGGGCTGTCCATCATGGCATAGCTCAATGTCTGCGGCCGGGTCGCCTGCTGTGTCCGGTATCCATCCTGCATGATCTGATCGCGATCGAACTGCTCCTCCCAGACTTTTTCCTCAGGCGTCTGCGGGCCATCGGGGTGGCGCATGGTCAAGACATTGATGTGGATGGCCAAACAGGCCGGTGCATGATCATAACCCAGCCATGAGCATACGGCACCGCCCCAGTCCCCGCCCTGTGCAAGGTAGCTGTCAAAACCAAGGGCATCGGTCATCAGGGTGTTTATCACCGACGCCATCTTCCGGGGGCCGTACGGCCTCGGTGGCCGTCCGGAAAACGCGAACCCCGGCAGCGAGGGGGCAACGACGGTGAAGGCGTCCTCAACATCGCCGCCGAACCGCTCGGGATGCGCCAGGGGTTCAATGATCCCGAAAAACTCTGCGACCGAACCTGGCCAGCCGTGACTGATCATCAACGGCATCGGATTGCTGCCACTGCCTTCCTCATAAATGAAGTGCATATCGATGCCATCAACGGCTGTCGTGAAATGTGAAAAACTGTTCAGATGCGCCTCTTGCGCGCGCCAGTCAAATCCATCGACCCAATAAGCGCACAGTTCCTGCATGTATTCCATGTTGGCGCCATAGTCCCAGCCGCCGTCATCGGGCATCTCGTGCCAGGGATAGGCGGCAACACGATTCCTGATATCCGTCAGGACATCATTGGGGACGTTGAATTCAAACGGCGTCAGGTTCTCTCTGGTACCGATGCGGTCTAACATGCGGCAGACTCCTTGTTTTTATTGAACACGTCACGGGCGACAATACCGATTGACCTAGATAACCGAAGAGCGGTTTCATAAACGAGAGACAGGTGTTGTCTTTTGAAGGGACAGATGACTTTTAAATTCATTCCGAATATCACAGGAGCGCCTGCACTTCCTCGGCGATTATTTTGACGCCCTCTTCCAGTTTTGCGACCGGCACGAAGGCAAACCCAAGCCTGAAACTGCTACGGTTGTCACCTTTGAGGTAATAATCCTGCCCCCTGTCCACCAGAACACCTCTGGTGCGCAGGCGCACGGCCAGTTCGGAAGCGTCAAATCCATCCGGTCCGGTCAGCCAAAATGACGTGCCGCCCTCTGACTGGGCACGTTGCAGCATCCCGAGATGCTTGGTTAGGGCATTATCCATCGCATGCCAGCGCGTCTGGTAGCATCGCTCCAGATTGCGAAGATGGGCGTCATAGTGACCAAGCCGAAAGAACAGCGCGACGATTTCCTGCACGATTGTGGGCGGATGTCGCAGCATCACACCCCGGGCAATGCGCGCCTCCCGTATGATGTCCCTGTGGGCAACAATAAATCCCAGCCTGATTCCGGGGGAAACGGTTTTTGACAAACTGCCGACATAGATTACACGCCCCGCCTTGTCCATCGAGCGCATTGAGGGCGATACGCTGGAGACGTAGTTCATCTCAGCTTCGTAATCATCCTCAATGATCAGAAAATCCCTGGCAACTGCCGCTTCAAGCAACTCCTCACGGCGGTTCATGCTCATCGTGATCATGGTCGGAAACTGATGACTCGGCGTTGTGAAAACCAGCTTGCAATCCTCCGGAATTGCCGAGGGAATGATGCCGTCGCCATCGATGGGGACGCCGATCATTTTGCTTCCAACAAACCGAAAGGCGTTATGCGCGCCAAAAAACCCGGGATCCTCGAGCGCAATCGGCAGGCCAAGCCGCGAGAAAATCGATCCAAGGATGAACAACGCGTTCTGCGAGCCAAGGGTGATCAGGATTTCATCCTCATCCGCATAGATGCCCCGGGTATTGAGAAGCCGCCGGCGCAGTTGCTGCACAAGCTGCGGGCTGTCACTTTCGACGGAATCGCTGGTCCAGGTCTGCATCTTGTTCCGCCCCAGGACCTGCCTTGTGCACTCGCGCCAGCTATCGACGGGAAAGAGATCCGGATCGATCTGATTGTAAATGAAAGGGTAAGGGTAAGCGTTCCAGTCCAGCGGATTCGCGATGGGCATCAGGTTGCTTGACGGGAAACTGACCGGACACGGTATGGTGCCGCCATCTGAAATGTGGCTGTCATTTCTCTGGGCCTGCAAACCCGACATGTGCGGATTAACGAAATATCCCGACCTGTCATGCGATATCAGTAATTCGAGATCCATCAGGCGGTTATAGGCCGCGAATACGGTATTCCGGGAGACGCCGAATTGCTTCGCAAGCTCCCGGCAGGACGGCAGGGGGCGGTCATGCGCCAGGGACCCGGACATGATGGCTTCGCTGACCACTTCGCAGATCTGATCCCTCAGGCTTAAGCCTGACGACTCAGGGCGTTTCAAGAACCTTGGCGTGGTCGAACTGAGCATGATCCCGCTTGCGATTGCCTCCCGGTTTGCAGGTCAGAATATTACCAATACGGCCTGAGCGTATCGGCGGCAACCCCATCTGTCCTCTTTTTTCAAGTCATCTGTCACTTTCCTTTGAGGAAAGGTGCTATCAATGATGGATGTCAGAAACTAGTGAAATGGGAGAGAAAAATGATGAAAAGGATAAAATCCGTATTGAAGGCGCTCTGCATCGCCTCGGCAGTGATGCTGTTTATTCAGCCTGCTGCTGCCGAGAAGGTCCTCAAACTGGGGACCGTCGGATTCAAGGGAATGCCGATTGGCGATGCCATTGATCAGGCGTTGATTCCGACCCTCGAGAAGGTATCCGGTGGTAAAATGACGATTGAGCCGCATTACCGGAAATCCCTTTGTAGTGAACAGACCTGCGGCGAGCAGGCCAATCAGGGGCTTTTGGCGCTGTGGACAAGTTCAACCGCCAATTTTGGCAACTTTGGCACATCGCTTGCGATTTTCGATCTGCCATACATTTTCAAGAGCATTGAAGATGCAGACCGAATTTCATCCGATTGGCTGGCCAAAAAACAGTGTGACATCGCCGCCGAAGAATCCGGCCATGTCTGCCTGACGGTCTATTCCAGCGGCGGCTTCCGCCAGCTGGGCAATGCGCATGGCCCGGTCCATGTCCCTGCGGACATGAAAGGCATCAAATGGCGCGTCACAAAAAGCCCGATCGAATACACGCTGGTCAAGAACTGGGGTGCCGTGCCCGTGCCGTATGACTGGGGCCAGTTGTATCAGGGGCTGCAAACCGGTGTTGTCTCCGGGCAATACGTCGCAACGCCTTGGCAGCATGTCGCCAAACTGCACGAAGTTGCAGAATACTTCACGGAAATCGGCGGCTCATGGTCCGGCAACCAGTTGTCCATAGACAAGCGTCAATACGATGCGCTGACCGATCAGGAGAAAGAGTGGCTTCACACAGCCGCGAAGGCCTTTGGCCAGAAGGTGCAGGACCTTGACCGCGAATGGGTCGAAGCCGGTGAGAAGGAAATCAAGGCTTCGATCAAGGAATGGTATGTACCGTCAGAAAAAGAGCTGACACTCTGGCGTGCCGGCGCAATTGACGCATGGCTGAATGCCAAAGGCAGCTACGATCCTGCCACGGCCCGCCGTGTCCTTGAAGAACAGGGCATGACCGGTTTCATCGCTCAGCTTGAAAAAGCCGGCGCCCTGTAACATTCCGGTCTTATCATCAATCGGATAATGGTGCGAAACTCCTTGTTTCGCACCATTATCCGTGTTTGTATCTGACTTCATCATCAACAGTCGCAGAAGGACAAACCATCAATGGAAAGCGTTGTTCTTCTGTTAATTCTTGTACTGATGATCATGCTCGGTGCGCCAGTCGGTTTCATTATGATTTTGATTCCGACCGTGTACATTCTCTTTACCGGCGCTGCCCCGATGATCCTGATCCCCAGTCAGATGTTCAGCGCCATCGACTCGGTGCCGCTGACAGCAATTCCGTTCTTCATGCTGACCGGCGAGCTGATGACCAGCGCCACGATCACCGACAGGCTGGTTGAACTGAGCAAGCGCATCATTGGCCGGATGCGGGGAAGCATGGCACAGGCGAATGTGCTGGTCAGCATGTTCTTTGCCGGCATGAACGGCTCGGTTGTCGCAGATACCGCCACTGTCGGCTCCCTGCTTGTGCCGGCGATGAAAAAGTCGGGTTATCCGCCGGCCTTTGCCGCGGCGATCACCGCGGTCAGCTCCACCATCGGCGGAATCATCCCCCCTTCAATCATGATGATCGTTCTGGCGAACGCCGGCGGCATATCCGTGGGCGCGCTTTTCGCGGGCGGAATCATACCGGGCATCATGATCGGCATATTGCTGATGATCATCAACTACTTCATCGCCCGCCGTAACAACTTTGAACGCAGCGAGGAGCCCTTCAGCCTGAAGGCAATCGCCATCGTCGGTTATAAATCCTCCTTTGCCCTCCTCATCCCCATCGTGCTCGTTGGCTCGGTCGTTTTCGGCATCGCCGGCGTGGTTGAGGCGGGAGCCCTCACCGCGACAATTGCCCTTTGTGTGGGACTTTTCATTTATCGCACGATCACATGGAACAATTGCAAAAACGCTTTTGTCCGGGCCTTCAGGAACTCAGCGATGGTCTTTATCATCATCGCCGCATCGGGGCCGTTCAGCTGGCTGCTGACATCCCTCGGCGCGATCACGCAACTGGAACAGTGGCTGCTCAGCTATACCTACAACCCACTCCTTTTCGCACTCGTGCTGGTTCTGTTCATCTGTCTGCTCGGCATGGTTATGGATTCGGCGGCGAATATCATCGTTGCAGGTCCTGTGCTGGTTGATGTCATGGTGCAGGCGGGGTATCAAGACGTCCAGGCAGCTCTTGTTGTCGTGGTGGGCTTTCTGATTGGGTCCGTGACACCCCCGGTCGGCGTGGCGTTCTTCACCGCAGGGGCCATAGCGGAAGTGCGTCTGGAAAAAGTGGCAATTGCGATGCTGCCCTATCTTGTTGCGTTATTCGGGCTTTTATTCGTGCTGATCATCGCACCGGACATCACGATGTTTCTCCCGCGCGTCTTCGGGTTTTCAAGCTGATGGGCAGCCTTATTTCATATTTACGCCGGCAAATAAATGACATGCGCGGCCCGACCGGCAGCCGGGGAGAAGACACATGCTGAACGCTATCGTTTTTATTGACCGTATGGTGAAAAAAATCCTGACAGCCTTCTGCGCCATCCTTTTGCTGTTGATGGTCGTCTTCACGGTCTACACCGTCGTGATGCGATATGTCTTCGAGAATCCACCCGTATGGGGTGATCTTCTGACCGTGCTCAGCAACATCTGGCTGGTCTTCTTCGCACTGGCATTGACGGTGCGCGACAAGAATCATATCGCGCTGGATCTTGTCTATTCATGGCTGCCCCTTAAGGCGGCATTCGCGATTAAACAGTTCTGGACAATTGTCATCTTTGCCCTCAGCTTCGTGATGATCATCTACGGCATGGAAGCGGTATCCACCATGGGCGGAAAATACTGGGAGATGTGGCACTTCGCATGGGAGGACGGGGGGATCGTCTTTAAGCCGAACTACATGCCCAAGAAATATGCCATCGCCATTGTGCCGATCTCAGGAGTTCTCATCAGCGTTGCGGCGATTGCATCAGTCACTCACGACATCCTGCGGTTTAAATCCGGCGCATATCAGCTCACAGGAGACCTGGACAAATCAGGTGCCACCGATCAATCCTGACTGATCTGTTATTGCTTATCGGCTTATGCCGTTATGTCCGGACTGGCGGCATATCAGGATTATACATCAGTTCTGCTTTGCGAAGCCCTTTCATCGGACATATAATGGACTGAGAAATACCGCATCAGGCAAAATAATCACAATCAAGAGTAATCAGCAGGGATTAATCAGATATGCACGGTAAAGACAGTAATATTAGTGAGATGAACACCAGCGCACCTAATTTTCTCTTCATTCAGGCCGATCAACTCGCAGCGAGCGCCCTTTCATCTTATGGCAATTCAACCGTGAAGGACCCCCATATGCGCAAGCTGGCGGATACCGGGGTTGTATTCGAGAATTGCTATTGCAACCTTCCCATGTGCGGGCCTTCCCGCGCATCGATGCATTCGGGCCGGATGCCGTTCTCAATCGGCATGTATGACAACGCAAGTGAATTTCACGCAGGCATTCCAACATTTGCCCATTATCTCCGCACCATGGGGTATCGCACGGAATTGTCCGGAAAGATGCATTTTGTCGGCCCCGACCAGCTGCACGGATATCATAGGCGCCATACAACAGAAATCTATCCTGCCAATTTCGCCTGGACGGTTGATTGGTCCCAAGGACGCGAGTTTCGTCCAACGAATCTGACGATGGCCCCGGTCCTTGAGAGCGGTCCGGCCGTACGAACCCTTCAAATGGACTATGATGACGAAGTGGCCTATTGCGGTGTCCAGGCGCTTTATGATTTGGCGCGCCAGAGCCAGAATCAGCCCTTTTTACTGTCAGTCTCTTTCACAAGCCCGCATTCACCCTTTGTTATCGGACAGGAGTATTGGGACCGCTACGATCATGACAGTATTGAAGATGTTGCCACCCCGCCGCTTGAAGAAAATGAGATGGATCATCTCAGCCGCAATCTGCACTACTGTCAGGCCCGTCATTTATTCACCGTGACAAAAGAACATCGCCGCATGGCACGCCACGGCTATTACGGGATGATCTCATATATCGACGATAAGATCGGCCAGTTGATGCATGTATTGCATGAGACCGGACTTGTCGAAAACACGATCGTCATCCTCACATCGGACCATGGCGAGATGATGGGTGAACGCGGGATGTGGTTCAAGCAGCATTTCTTTGAATGGGCGGCGCGTGTACCTTTTATTGTTGCCGCCGCCGGCCGGTTCTCGCCCGCGCGGGTCAGGCAGAACGTATCGCTCATCGATCTGATGCCCACGCTTCTTGACCTGGCCGCCGGCAAAACTTTCACGGATTACGCGACTCCGTGTGACGGCACATCGCTGGCACCGGCTTTAAATGGCGATTGCAGCTCACTTACCGATGTTGCGATCTCAGAATTTGCCGCTGATGGTTCTACCGGGCCAAGCCGGATGGTCAGGAAAGGCAACTGGAAGCTCATGTGGCTTGAGGGGAAGGACCAGCTTCTCTACAACCTTGACGCCGATCCGAACGAACAACACAACCTTATTGGCAGCTCCGATTCCGCTCAAATTGAAACCGAATTATCTGAGATTTTGTTTGATCGCTGGGATCCTGACGCGCTTTATCATCAGATCAGTGACAGCCAGAAGCGGCGATTGCTTATTCATGCAGCGACCGGGGGGGATCCGACATATGTCCATCTGGTGCGCCATGATGATGACAGCCGTTATATCCGCAACGCAGGTGCTGCCGAAACGAAAGCACGCGCCCGGTTCCCTTACGTGGCCCCGGCGACACCGGATAGCGGGGAGTGACGCGTCCTTCGCTTAACCGGAACACATCCCCTTATCGCGGACCCTTATCGGGCAGGAATTTGCCGTCAAGGCAGAATCAGGGGCTTAATTTCAGTATAAAACGATAACCGGTGCATCCGGCAGGGCGGGCGTGTCATCCGAGATGATCCCGGTGGCCAAATTCAGGCAGGATTTTATTTTCCCGCCGTCCCCCTCGGATATCAGGTCTTTTAGACGAGCGCCCTGATTGGGTAAAATCAGATCCGCCACTTTATTACCACCGGTCATGCGGATGGTTCTCCCCGCATCCGACTCTGCCACTTCAAAATCTGAAAACGTATCGAGATTCATGTTAATGGCACCGTTGAAGTGACGGACAACATGGAAACCGAGCCGGGGATTGCAGAGACGATCAATCATTCCATAGCGGCGGAAGAAGCCGCGGTCAAAGTCCGCTAAAGTATCGGCAATCACATTTGGCCTAGTCTGAACCGAAGAGGCGAGAACAGCCTCTGCGATTCTGTTGGCAGCCCAAAGTTCATCTTTGACAAATTCGGCCGGATTGACCGAGGACATCCGCAGATTGATTGAGGATTCAACTCCCAGATCAGCGCAAATGGCGGCAGCGGCAGTCACATTCTCCCAAACCGGATCGGCCCCGCCCAGCCGGAACACCAGGCCGTCAACATGTGGATTATCGGCCGCCTCGGTAACTTTCGCCTTTTCAGACGGTAGAAAACCATGATTGAGCGCATGGACATATTTGCCACTGGAATTATCCTGCTCTTCTTTACCCCGTAGCACTGACAAGTATACCGGAATGCCTGTTTTCGCACGGACAGGTGCGATCTGCCCGGCCACCTTATCAAGATCAGACCACCGGCATATGACTTCCAACCCGGCCAGCAGGTCGGCATTCTCGGTCAGGATTTCCAAAAATGCCGGATCCGGCAGCTCGAAAGTGTAAAGCACGAATTCATGGCCGTGACCAAGCAGGGCGCGCAAGCGCTCGCGGCGGGCGGGCTCTGTCAGGTCAATCCTGGGGATGCGAAGTCGCCGGGCGCCCATCTCCCACAGGGATAACAGCGGATAGTCATTGCGTGCCGCCTTCCGATTAAATTCATCCGGCCCGCCGCTGGGAGGTATCTGCACGAACTCCATCCAGTCCTGGCGCATGTCAAAACCCAGTCGGACACGCTGGTTTTCCAAGGGGTGAACTTGCCGCACCCGTTCCACGGCCTTGGCATGCGGCACGTCCGGGTCCACCACAGCCCCGTATGTGCGGATCATGTGGCACAGATGACCCCTCTCGTAGATATCGACCAGCAGATAGCCGTGTTTGGGCTGGTCGTTCCGCCCCCCTTCCATGTCAGGATCGGGTGGCGTCCGCAGGATTTCACTGTAATCCTGCCGAATGCACGCGGTCGACGGCATGGCGTAGACATCGGCACCCGCAAACCGGTGATACCAGAAGGTATGAGCATGGGCCGTGAAGAGGAGTTCGACCTGATATTTTTCCAGTAAATTCAGCAACCAGGTTCGCCCGGGTTCATCCACATTATCGTAATGCGATCCCTCGTCACGCAGGCCAAGATACACAGGATAATGGCTGTGAAATACAAAACGCTGGCCTTTGTGTTGCTCAAAATACCCCTCCAGCCAGCTGCTCTGCTCTGCCTCGGCGTCCAGTCCGGAGTTGATCAGTTGCGTGTTCAATAAAATGAAATGAACGCCTTTATGCTCAAAGGCGTGGTAATCCTCACCGAATTGCTCGCAAAAGGCCTGAAGGTACTCATCAGCCACACAAATCGCCGGCGTCCAGTTGTTCAATTTGTCACCGACATCATGGTTCCCCGGCATAACATGCATCGGGCATTTTAATTCTGAGGCAATATCTTTGAAGCATTCGCAGGCTGCCTTGAACAAATCCGGTATGGCGGGCACGGGATGGACCAAATCACCCATATGAATCACAAACTCGATATCAGCATTCTGATTCAGTTCACGAACAACATGACGAAAACGCCCGTTATGCAAAGCGTTTACCGGATAGACGGAATTGGTTTCACGCTCCCCATGATTGACATGCGTGTCGGAAATTGCGGCATAGGAAAACAGTTTCTTTCCAAGGTCTTTCACGTTAGCCGGCGCATTTCTTTTCATAGGATCGCATCCTTCCTTCATAAAGCGACTGGAGGATTATCCGATAGTCAGGTCTTCAGATTCTTGATCTTGGGGTTCACGCGAAACTGCCCCAAAATCAAAAACGTGAATGACAGCGCGGTTAGCGCCCAGAAGACGATACAGATGTATGATCTGAAGAAGATCTGGTAGTCGCCGCGGGACAAAAGAAGCGACTGGCGGAAACTGTCCTCCAATAGCGGGCCGAGAATGAAAGCGATCAGAAACGGCGCCGCCGGAATTTTGAGTCGGAGCAGTAAAAAACCGAATATGCTCATCAAAGCCATCACCAGTATGTCAAACGTATTGTTGTTGATGGCATAGGCACCGAAAATACACAGCACAAGAACCACCGGATACAGAATATCATTCGATATATTCGACAATTTGCTTATCGTCCGGATTGACCCCTTACCGACAAGAAACAGGAAGAACGAACTGAACAGGATGCCGATGAAGATTGCATAGACGATCGTCAGGTTCTGGGAAAACATCACCGGTCCCGGCTGGAGTCCATGGATCATGAACGCACCCAGAATGATCGCCGTCACGACATCGCCCGGCACACCCAGCGCAATCAGGGGAATCATCGTCGAGCCTGCAACGCCGTTATTGCCGGCTTCTGCCGCAGCAACGCCTTCGATCTCACCTTTGCCGAAGTTATCCTTGTTCTTGGAGGTCCGCTTCGCCTCGCTGTAGGACAGAAACGCCGAAGGCGCACCGCCTATGCCCGGGATAACGCCCAAGATGACGCCGATGACACTGCCGCGTATGATCGATTTCAGGCATTTGCGGAAATCCGCAAAGCTGGCCCCCTTCTGGCCGAGCTGTTTTACCTTGTCCCTGCCGTCTGCTTTCTTTGTGTAGTAGTTGATGATCTCCGGCAGCGCAAACAGGCCTATAAGAACAGGGATGAAGTTGACGCCGGCAAGAAGTTCATATTCACCAAAAATAAACCGGTCGGTCCCATAAATGATGTCGAGGCCGACAGTCGCCAGGATCAGCCCCGCGCAAGCCGCGAAGATCCCGCGCGCCAGATCATCTCCCGATACACCGGCAATGATGGTGAGGGAGAATATGATCAGCGTCGCGAACTCTGGCGGCCCGAAACGAAGCGCATATGTTGCCAGAAAACCTGTCAGAAGGATCAGGGAGATGTTGGAGATGAAATCGGCAACGCAAGACGAATAAAGCGCGATATCCAGCGCGCGCTGCCCCTCCCCCCGCTGGGCCATGGGAAACCCATCCAGTACCGTGCATGATGCCGCAGGCGTCCCGGGTGCCTTGAGCAGGATGGCCGTGATGGATCCCCCGTAGAGGCCGCCTTTGTATATGCCAAGCAGCAGGAGAATACCGGTCACCGGCGGCAGAGAGAAGGTGAACGGCAGCGCCAGGGCAACGCCCATGACCGTTGTCATTCCGGGAATGGCACCTGTAATCGTTCCGATCACCACCCCGATAAAGATGGCAAATATGTTCTGAAAGCTGAAAAACAGCTCAAAGGAAACAAACAGGTCTTCAATCAACATGGCCGGGCCTGCCTCTCATAGCAGCACTTCAAAAATTCCAAGCGGAATGGGCACACTTGCGACATAGTAAAAGAATGCATAAAGCAATACCGGAACGATGACCGCAATCGGGGCCACCACATGGAGGCGCCTTTCACCGGCGAAAATCATGAGAAAGACCAAGGATAGCATGCCTGTAAACGGAATTCCCAAAAATCCTATGCCGAAATAAACCCCCAGCAACACACAAACGATAACGCCGGCACGAAACATGGCCGGGCCAAAATCCAAATCTCTCGACTTGGATACGCCTTTAGTGCGAGACGTTCCGGTCTTGCGGTTTGCCGATTTGTGTTTTTTGTGTCGCCGGACTGACTTCCCGGCAACTGCGATGCCGGTGAGGCAGATCACCGTGAAAATTATATTCGGCCAGAAACTGGGCTTCAAAGCTCTCACATTGATGCCATCAGGCACCACAACGCCCAAGGGCACAATGACAAGGAGACCCAACACTCCAAGACAGAAGATGCCCACCCCCAGGAAAAAATCGAATCGGCCTGTATCAGTCATGACTTGCACACAACATTATCGCCTTTCTGACAATTTTCATTCCGGTTGTGTTGTGAGTTGCAGGTAGGAATCATCAATTTTCGCTAAGGAATATTAGTTGCTTTCTGGAGCAAACTAAATAAGATGTTGGTTGTATTGTCAAGAAGCCACTCGAAAAACATAAAATATTCAAACTCGCCGTGCGCGCGAACTCAATCCAAACAGAGTAGACAATACCAAACGGAGGAAAATATGAAACACATGATTAAACTAGTAATTATGGCGCTGTCCATAGCAGTGGCCTTTTCCGGCCTTTCGTCTGTCGCGAGAGCGGAATACCCCGATAAACCAGTCACGCTTGTTGTGCCTTATGGCCCCGGTGGTGCCGCTGACCTGGCCGCACGCATCATGTCATCTACCGCAACCGCATCCCTGGGCAGTAATATTCTGGTCGTCAACCGTACGGGTGCATCAGGTGTCACCGGATCTGCATTTGTGACCAAGTCGAAACCGGATGGGTACACCCTGCTTATGGCACGGGTCGGGTCGCAGGCGGCCGTGCCAGCCTTGAATCCGAACATCCCATACAAATGGGATGATTTCACCTTTCTCGGCCTGATTGAGTTAAATCCATTTGCTTTGACCGTTAATGCTGAATCGCGTTTTAAGACCTATGATGATCTGATCAAGGCAATTAAGGCCGGCGAGAAAATCAGCTACTCATCTGCCGGTGTGGGGACATTGCCGCATTTAGGCATGGTCGTTTTTCTCGATAAACTGGGACTCGACCAGGATGCATTGACCCATGTGCCTTTTAAAGGTGGCGGCGCTGCCGCTACTGCATTGACTGGCAACCACGTCGACGTCTTTTTCCAGAACCTGTCAGGCGTCATTGGCGGCATACAGGGCGGTAAATTGCGGGCGCTGGCTTTGACAACGCCGGAACGCGTTGCATCGGTTCCGGACGTGCCGACATTTGCCGAAGTCGGAGAACCCGAAATGGAAGCCATTTTGGGCTGGACAGGGGTCTGGGGTCCAAAAAATCTGCCGGATGAAGTCGTCGACAAATGGGTGGGCGTTCTTGAGACTCTCAGCAAGGACAGAGCCTGGCTTAAACTGACGAAAGGCCTGGGTTCAATTCCTCAGGTTTTGAAACCCAAACCAACACGTGAGTTTGTCAAAAACCAGTATGAGACGTTCAAGGATACAATTGAACGTGTCGGAATGACGATCTCCAACTAGGTTAAACGATGCGGATTGCCTTCGCGAAGGCAATCCGCGACCTGGTGTCCTGCAAATCAAGATTATGTGAAAGCCTGACGCCCATAGGCTCAACGGGAAGACCCGGAAAACGCGCCTGATGTCTTTCCGGCATTCCAAAAGCTGAAGCCAATCAGCCCCACCGAAACACTGAAACCATACCAGACTGTATCCTGGATACCCTAAACGGCAAAACCGCATGGCGGGCCCGGAGGGAATTGAATCTCCAACACACCGCCCTCACACATCACAGAGGGCCATGCCAACGAAAAGGGTTTACAACCTGCGCATTTCTTGTCCAGTATAGCCCATGCCCGTTCCGGAAAAATACGCATTTTCCGCAATCAGCAACATGTAAGGTCAATGGATAGTTTCTAATGCGATATTCTGTTTTCTCAGTAATCGGTCAGGCACTATCCGGCAATATGGACTGGAAGCCCGTATGGCGGGAGCCCGAACCCAAACCGGAATAGGACATCATCATTATCGGCGCCGGCGGCCACGGGCTTTCAACGGCGTGGTATCTCGCCAGCCGATATGGAATAACGAATGTGGCGGTGCTTGAGAAAGGCTATCTCGGCTCGGGCAATGTCGGCCGCAACACCACCATCATCAGGTCAAACTACCTGCTTGACGGCAATGAGCCCTTCTATGAGATGTCACTGAAACTCTGGGAGGGGCTTGAGCAGGACATCAATTACAACGCCATGGTCTCCCAGCGCGGCGTGCTCAATCTCTGCCATAACGACAGCCAGGAGGATGCCTATGCCCGGCGCGGCAATGCCATGCGCCTTAACGGCGCCGATGCCGAGCTGCTTGATAAGGACGGTGTCCGCGCGCTCTACCCTTTCCTTGATTTTGATAATGCCCGCTTTCCCATTCAGGGCGGGCTGCTGCAGCGGCGCGGCGGTACTGCCCGCCATGATGCCGTCGCCTGGGGTTATGCCCGCGCTGCGGACAGCCGCGGCATCGACATCATCCAGAATTGTGAAGTGACAGGCTTTATCATGGAGGGCGGCACCTGCAAGGGCGTTAACACCGCCCGCGGGGAGATCCGGGCGAACAAGGTCGGGGTCGCGGTGGCCGGCTCCACCAGCCGCGTGATGCAGGCTGCCGGACTTCGCCTGCCGATTGAAAGCCATGTGCTTCAGGCTTTCGTTTCCGAAGGGCTCAAGCCGATCATCCCCGGGGTGATAACCTATGGGGCCGGGCATTTCTATATAAGCCAGTCGGATAAGGGCGGCCTTGTCTTCGGCGGCGATCTTGACGGCTATAACAGCTATGCACAGCGCGGCAACCTTCCGACCGTCGAACATATCTGCGAGAGCGGCATGGCGCTGATGCCGGCCATCGGCAAGGCAAAGGTGCTGCGCATATGGGGCGGGGTGATGGATATGTCGATGGACGGCTCACCGATCATTGACCGCACGCCGACCGAAGGGCTCTACCTCAATTGCGGCTGGTGCTACGGCGGCTTTAAGGCCACCCCGGCTTCCGGCTTTTGCTTCGCCCATCTTCTTGCCACGGGCGAGAGCCATGAAAATGCCGCCGCCTATAAACTGAACAGGTTCCGCACCGGTGCCGTTCTCAGTGAAAACGGGGCTGGCGCTCAGCCCAATCTGCATTAAGGGGGCGACGGGATGATTATCAACCACCCTCTTCTCGGCCCGCGCGATGCCGCTGAATTCACCGTTCTTGGTGATGCCGCAGCGATGATGCGCCCGGACGCCTCAGCCCCGGGCCAGCCCGGCCAGGCCCTGCTTGATGCGTTCCATGACTACATCCACCTGCGCAAAAACCCGGCCGGCACGCATCATGAACTCTGGTATCACGAGCAGGGCGACCGTTCCTGGCTCGTTGTGGCGCGCGATACCGTCACCCATGAGGTGCTCAGCGTTACGCTCGCCAGCGACATCAAGCGGAGGGATGGGTGAAAACTGATTTCCGCATCACGGGCGGGCTGATTGACCGCAGCAGGATCCTCAAATTCAGCTTTAACGGGAAGACCATGGCCGGTCACGGCGGTGACACTCTCGCCTCCGCGTTGCTTGCCAATGGCACTCACATGGTGGGGCGGAGCTTCAAATACCACCGTCCGCGCGGCATCCTTACTGCCGGCTCCGAGGAGCCGAACGCTCTCGTCACCATCGGCAGCGGTGCCGGCCGGGACCCTAATGTCCGTGCCACAGTGGCAGAGCTTTATGACGGGCTTGAAGCATCCAGCCAGAACCATGTCGGCAGCCTCAACTTTGATCTGATGGCCATGAATGATCTTGCCGCACCGTTCCTGGGGGCAGGGTTTTATTACAAGACCTTCATGTGGCCGGCATCATTCTGGGAGAAATTCTATGAGCCGATGATCCGCCGCGCCGCCGGGCTGGGCGCACTGTCAGGCGAGGCCGACCCGGCACGTTATGACAAAGGGTACCGCCACTGTGAGCTGCTTGTAATCGGGGGCGGGGCAGCCGGGCTGATCGCGGCACTGGCGGCGGGCCGGGCCGGGCTCAGCGTCATCCTCGCCGAGCAGGATTTCATTTTCGGCGGCAGGCTCAACGCCGAAACCGACCTTATTGACGGCAAAACGTCGGCGGCCTGGGCCAATGAGATCACAGAAGAGCTCTCCGCGATGGAAAACGTCCGTTTAATGCCGCGGACATGCGTATACGGCACCTATGATCACGGCGTCTATGGCGCGCTTGAGCGGGTAGCCGATCATCTCAAGGACCCCGGCGGCAAGCCCCGGCAGGTGCTCTGGCGGATCTACTCGAAGCGGGCGATCCTCGCTGCCGGCTCGATCGAACGCCCCATCGCATTTGGCCATAATGACCGGCCGGGAATCATGCTGGGGGGTGCTGTCCGTGAATACACCAACCGCTTTGCCGTCGCCGTCGGCAATGACATCACTGTTCTGACAAACAACAATGACGGCTGGCGGACGGCGCACGACCTGATCGCCGCGGGGATACATGTCGGCACGATTATCGACACA
>JBAJNM010000028.1 GCA_036881865.1 Parvularculales bacterium
AAAAACTCTCCACCGGCTCGCGTTTTTCGAAATCCCAGAAATGAAGTTCGCGCCCGTATTTAAGATGACCGACTTCTTCTAAATCAAAGCCGGGCATAAAGGTGTTTGGTGCCGCCCATTCAGAGGAGACCATCACATTATGCCGGGGCTGATACCAGAAATCATAGCCGAACTTGATGTCACCCATGGAATTCTCCCAGCGGCCCATAATCTCAAAATCCTTGTTGAGATGAAGATAACCGCCGGGGGCTTCGCCTTTCGCGTCGCCAAGGAAAGAAATGATGATTTCAGAGCCAAGGCAATGAATAGTATGCGGGCCAGAAAGATCCGCTCTGGCCTTGATCTCATCACCGTCGATCACCTTATGCAGGCGCGGTGCGCGCGGGTCTGTCATGGTGTCGACCACATGGATGTTGTTTGATCTGACGCCGGGCAGCAGCAGGTATTTCCGGGACATGCTGGCATCGTCGTGACAGGAGGAGCAGGCATTCCAGCCCATGTGATGCAGCTCATCCCCAATCCCCGGCATTTCCAGCCGGTGGATGACCTGGGAGTAGGTGGGGCTTTCGGGGTCAACATCGACAGTGGCCAGATAATCCGGCCTCTGGATGCCGGTACCAGTGTAGATAGCGATTGTGTAAAGAAGCTTTTCTCTTGGCGCTTCTATTGCCTCTGCCGGACTCGCATAGCCTGGTCCACAGCAGTCCATTCTCTAATCTCCCCTTTTCCGGTCTTCTTTAATGCTATCAGTCCGTATTAAAGGCGTATCCTGCCTAAATGACAACGATTCTGTGCGCGATTCTATGCAAAAGGGCATCATAGCTATCGATTACTCCCCTTGTTGTGGTTAAATGAGGAGGGACGGGGACAGCGGACAAGGACAGCGGACAAGGACAGCGGACAGCGGACAAGGACAGCGGACAAGGACAGCGGACAAAGACAGCAGACAGGGGCAGCGGCAGCGGACATGGACTTATATCTGGCTCTTTGGGGCTTTATCATTTTTATGGTTGGCACGCCCGGCCCCGCCAATATGCTGATGATGTCGGCGGCGGTCCGGCACGGCTATCTTAAGCTATTACCCTTTTTGCTGGGTTTGATCATTGGCAAGTTCGCGATCAATATCTCAATATCCTTTGGTCTGGCGACTTTTCTGTTCAGCCATCCACATGCCAGCAGCATCTTCGCCTATATATCCGCAGGCGTGATGACGTATCTTGTTCTGAAGGGCTGGACGCCCAAAGGGGATAGTGCGGCTGGTGATAAAGCCTTTGGCATATTAACGGGCGTTATTGTGCATCCGCTCAACCCGAAGGCGTGGGTGATGTGCACACTGGCCTACACGCAATTCTCAGGCGGCTTTGAGACGGGGTTTGAGAGATATGCCCTCATCCCGATCAGTTTCATCTTCGTGCAACTCACCTTCCACTCGTTATGGGGTCTGGCGGGTGCATTACTGAAAAAGCAGCTGTCAGAGAACCTGCTGATGCACAGGGCTCTGATTTTACTGACACTGGCAGTGATTTTATGGGCGTTGTTCCGGTAAAATTTTACGATGATCAGCCATCAGCATTCTTTTTTGCATCTCTCAATCCGGGAATAAATTCAGGATTCTGTTTGATATATTTGGTTACATATTCGGTTAGCTCACTTTCAAGAGTAGGGCGAGTTTTATCAAATTTTCGCAATGTTTTCCGACAATGTCTGACCTCAATATTCCAGTCCAGGTATTCATCTTCGAAAAAAATCAGATTGAATTTTATACTTACCGGAATTGCATCAATTCTCTTAGATCCGCAAAAATCATAAAAATAATGCTCATGATTTCGATTATAAAATTCAACAAATTCCGGCTTGTCGATATTGGATAGTGTTGGCTTTTTCTCAGATATAATGCAATTGGGAGGGTAGCTCCCGCCTATACTTAAATCGCGAGTTTTTACTGATTTATAGCCTGAAAATTCATAATCTGATTCAATATCGGTTGAGTCATCATCACTAAAGAGCGGTTGATCCAGATTCTTGAGAAAATCCTCATAATCACCCGTACCCATTTGAGAAATTGCGAGAATATAATATTCAACATCAATCGTTTCATGCTTCTTGATATCGGTATTATTATCTTCGAAAAACTCCCGACCTTCAGCAGTTAGTTCGTAATAAGTGTTATTCTCACTTTCGATATTTTTGATAAGAAAACCGCATTTAGCCATGTCGATCAAGTGATCTAATATAAAGCTGTCTTCGCTGATACCCAGAAAGTTACATATCTCTGTGTGTCTCACCACCCCACCATCAATTAGTCCAAATATAATCCTCGTAAACTCATCCGGCATCACTTCAGTCAGCGCATGAATCTCTTGTTTGCAACGCCAGAAGGGAATATATATTTCCGCATCCCATTTGCGTTCGTAGCCATTGCCAATATTATGATGCTCGCCTGGAGTATACTGGTATTCATTTTTGTTTTTAAGCTCTGTCATGATCAATGACCTCCTCAAAGGATTGGTAAATACAATTACAATCTCTCAGCTGTTTAATTAGTTGTACCAAATGCAAGTCGTCCCTGTTCTGGATTTCACTCCCTTTCCTGCACACTACATCATTCAAAATGTGTTCACTGTCACCTACAATGATCAGCAATTTTTTTGCTCTTGAGAAAGCCACATTTATCCTTCTGTGATCATCCAGGAAACCGATAGATTTGTCTCTAGTGTTGCTTCTGACCAAATCATAAATAATGATATCTTGTTCAGATCCCTGAAAACCATCGACAGTCTGAATTTTAATGTTTAATTCACCGTGGTCCCGGTGATATTTCTGCTTCATCATATTCAAATGTTTGACCTGGCAGCGATAACCGGCAATGATTCCAACTTCATTTGGGATTTCGTTATTGTCGTTGTGCAGATGACTTAACTGCTGAAGCGTTGCATTAATGACTTGAACATTGTGGGGGTTATGCCTGTTTTTTGACCCTCCAGTGTCACGTCGGTTTGCATTTTTTGATGTGGAAATTAAAATTATGCTGTTTTGCACTTCCACTTCTTTGCCATATTCCATAATGCGCACAAAAGGAGTTCGCAGTGGGATATGATGATTTTTTTCATCATTGTAACCTGAATGATTATCTTCAGAAGGATTATTTAGTTTACCCCTGTAGAAGTTCTCTGAAATTAGATTTCCAATATGGCGAGGCATGCGATACTGGACATCCAGTCTGGTCATGAAAACATCACACAGGTTAGCGTTTCTGAAACCATTGTATAGCCGCTCAAAAGCGCTTGGCCCATAGGTCTTGTCAAAATCGAGATCTTCGTCAAGATCTTCCCGGACTCCATCCTTGACGTCATCATGTTTGGTTATCATGGGTCTCAGCTGCTTGTGATCTCCTACGAATATGGCTTTATTGGAAATGACAAGGGGGACAAGGGCCTCAGAGTTTGTTGCTTTGCCTGATTCATCCATGATGAGGACATCGAATCTGGGGTGCATTTCCCTATATCTTGAACTGTCAATGTGAATACAGGTTGAACCAAAAACATTCATTGTCCTGCCAAATGCAGTATCCAGACCAGTATCATAACCGCCCTGCTTAATGGTCGAAGCACTTTGGAACTTCTTTTTGCTTTTATCTATGGTTGTGGCACGATTAATGAAAGCAATCCAATCCGAGTGAATCCCTTGCAATTTGGTAAAGTCACTTCCCAATTCTTTGTTGAATATCTCTTTGACTTCTTCAAGGTTATCAGCATTTGCAAATATTTTGTCATAGTAGGATTTTCCAAAGGAATTTTTTTGGTATAATTGTCTAAACTGCTTAATGTTATTGATTTTCTTATTTTGAAAATCTTTGTACAGCAGTGCTAATGCTTGAGTGGCATTTGAGAATTTATCAGTGAAATTATTTCTGGATTTTTCTTCAGTTTTTCTAATCCAATTTTTGAATTTGACATCCAGAACATGATTCGCACAAATATCGCTATTTGCATTGGTATTTTCGCTTTTGATTTTACTAAGTAAGCGGGCAAATTTTGTATTTCCAATTTGTCCATTCTTCTCTAACTCATCAAGGCCCAAGAACACGTTATCAACCGCTGTGTTGGACTGTGAAGCTATGAGAATTTTTATGTTTTTGTTTACCGTGGTCAATTGCTGAATTATCTCAACAATGACTTTGGTTTTACCTGTCCCGGGTGGTCCCTGAATGAGATGGATGGGCTTCTTTCTATCTAGCGCACTCTTAACAGCCTTTACCTGCGAGTCATTGAGTATTGACATTGGCTTGAAATCATTACCGCCGGTAAGCATGGAGTTAGTATTACCAAAATTACTTTTGGGTGGGTTTTCTGGATTCACAAAATAATCAACTAGAACTGGATAAACAACTTCCCCATCCATGAGACGATCACTCGCTCTGATTTCTTTGTGATATGGATTTAGTAAAGTGTGGATATCTTCCGTCAGCACACCAGCAGGGGGGATGCTATGAGCAGGTTTCTTAAAATCTTTGATAACTATCTCTTTCTTACTTTTGTTGATACTGGCAATCTTCCCGATTTCGAGATCATCAATCAGGAGACAGAGCGATTGATATTTTTTGTCACTTAATTTTTTCCAATCATCAAAGTCATCATCCAGCGTAAAAATTATATTTTCCTTGTTGTGATCACATTGCCTCCTGCGAGCGTATTTAATCCTTAGAGCATTCTCATCCTTGTGTTTCAGTTCGTGCTCAGATAATGATCTCCAATGTGTCGGCGAGGATAAAATTTGTTGATCAGGTTCAGATTCATGATCT
This sequence comes from Parvularculales bacterium, assembly GCA_036881865.1. NCBI lineage: Bacteria > Pseudomonadati > Pseudomonadota > Alphaproteobacteria > Parvularculales > Parvularculales bacterium. The sequence continues at coordinate 4,802 of JBAJNM010000028.1, forward strand.
ACCGAATTCTCCAAAGGAAGAGCAGATACATCAGGAAGGGGCTCACATTCATATAAACCCATTCCAGTTATGAATCTATGTTCAGCCCTGACACCGCAGCGCAAAATATTCTTTGCTGGTTTATCTTTTTTACACTTCAGAAAAAGGTGACCACAGCTTTCATCTCCCCTATCTGGTTTTACAATGAACAATCCACTTTCGTTTTCATTACTCCAAATGATTTGATGTTCACCTTTGTTAGATTTTTTTGTGTCCTTCAGCCACCAGCACCCGGAATTTAGTTCTTCCAGCAAATGCTCAAGATTATGCTTATTATCGTTGACCGCCACATTAACATCATCATAGGTGTCTGGCACTTCTTCAGTTTCAGCTGGTAATTCAGCGATTTCTTCTAATAACTCCGGATATGTTTCATATTTTCCGGATTGGCATTTTTTGTAAATTTCGTTTCCTGGGTAAGTTGAATTTAAATAGTCACAGAACAGATCTGACAATGAAATGATGTCATCTTTCATTGTCCTATTATCAGGCTCAATATCTTGAAATGTGATTATTTTATTATGGATTAGGTCTGTTAAGCCGATGAATCTGAATTTAATTTTATTATCCTTATCCTTGACCACGGTTGAGTGATCCAGAACCAACCCGACTTGATGTTCTTGAAATAATTTATCTAATGTTACTACAGCCTGCTTAAAATCTTGTTTGTTAAATTTCTGTTTGGCCGATTCTTCAATTTGATCATATACGATATACGAATAGTCGTTATGTTCATTTTGAATGAAATCACGCGGGCGTTGAATGTTTCGAAGCAATGAATAATTATTATGAAGCGGCAGAGATTTATATGTTCTGAAAGCTCTATCAATATTTTCCGATCTATCTGTGTTTATTCTTCTTATCCAAAGAATTTCCACACCGTCGCCAAAGATAACATCTTTAGCTTTTTGAAAACCTGCATCCGCAGTGCGAAACTCAAGAATTGGATCCTTTTGTAGCTCGTAGCCTTCTATATTTATCATTTCTAGTTCTCCTTTGCCAATATGGCGTGATTATCTGCTTGTTGTTCCGGTCAATGTTGCTTTGTTCAGTTGTTGAATATCCGGTAGGCCTTCCCATTCCATTCGCAAATCGCAGAATGGCGGCTGGCTGCCGGGCGTCGAAGATACAGTGATAGCCAAACCTCAAAGAGGCTGTTGATTGCTATGGCTACACTGTATCTCCACATATTTGCCTCCTATTTTTTGGGTTTGTTTTTGGGTTTGTTTTTGTTTTTTTCTGCTGCGCGTTGGGCGCGTGCAGCAAAGCCCTTGGAAGATACTTCTCCTCCGCCTTTTTTAGCCTCCATACTTTGACGTCTTGAGGCAGATTCGCGGGTCATTGGGGTTTTTGCCCCATTTTTCTTTGACCCATTCTTTATTGAGCCATTCTTTGATCTGGTTTTTTTAGACATTGTTTTTTCCTTTCATTGGCATTGATTAATTCACATAATCCTGTATAATTAGTTCACAGGCTCCAGTAGTCATGCAATTGGTGCAAATATAAATTTTCAGCAATTACCAATGCATAACATGCAAGTAAGTAATCATTTGAGAAAATACAAGGATAGATAGTGAAAAAAACGGCATTTGTTGGTTTAGAATTGAGAAACATGTGTAAAAACATAGTGTTAGATCAATCTCAATTAGCAAAAATATGGAGCCGAACAAGTCGTCCCGCGCATTCTTTGCAAGTATGCAGTCATTCGAGCAAATACAAGGAGTAACAATGAAAAAAGAAATGACATTTACAGCCGTCCTTGGTTTGATGTTGAGAAATATGTGTAAAGACAAAGGGTTAGATCAAGCTCAAATGGCAAAAAAAATGGGGATGAACAGGTCATCCTGGTCCAGAATTGAGAACGGAATCACGGCAGTTGATATTCAGCAATTAAAAAAAATCGGGGAAATACTCGGTGTGGATGCTACTGTTATACTGGAAAGAGCCGAAGCCGTTGCACAGTCGCTGGAGGACAAGGGTTACACCGTACATTTTGACACTACCAAAACCGTCGAGGAAAAATCCAAGGCGAAGGGAATAGCCCTAGTGGGCGGTGCGGTGCTGGGCTTGCTTGTTGGCGGTATATTGCTTTCTATGACTAAAGATAATGAAGATGATAAGAGCAGTTCATAATGAAATCCCCAAAAACAAAGTCTTCAGCTAAGAAGAAAAAATCTAATGAGAGGTTATGCCCCTTTTGTCAGGAGTCGATTAAGGTGCTTGCAATCAAGTGCAAGCACTGTGGAAGTGATTTAGATCTGGATGATTTGGGCGATCCTAAGCAATATATTAAGTATCACGTGAAACGAGAGGCTGATTTATTCATATCCAGCTTTAAATGTGTAATTCAAACAATATTGGGGATATTGGTAATTGATTGGGGACAGGAGTTCGAAATAGATTTTCCAGATTTGAACGAGATAATTATGGAATTTGATTTTATTTCAGCAGACAACGAAATAAAGAATTGGGTCGTAATGGGTATTGGTATTGCGATATTGATTAAAGCATTCTTTTATCCAATGCAATTAATGGATTTAACAGATGATATTCCTGGGCTCACAGAATTGAAATCAGAGTATCCGGAGCTAGTGGATTTTGAAGTTGAGAATCCTAAAAGCGGTGAAATAATATTATTTACGCTGATTGCTGCAGCAGTGCTTGTGGGAATAGTTTTGTTTGAGCTCTGGAATGAGAGTAATAAAATATATATATTAAGTTTGTTAATCTTTGGTCTGACCTGGTGTAGAGCACTTAAACTTGCGACAGATGATCAAGTCGTGAAAATACCAGAAGAAATTGCGAAAATAATTTTTAACACACCCCATTCTGATACTGAAAAAGAAGAAGAAAAGTAACACTGCCTGATTTCCGACATTGCACAGGGGTGGGTTCATTTTATTAACATCGGCAGGATTCTATGGTCGCTGTTCCGGTAAGATCACCGGGGGAAGGCTGTGCGGCCTAGCGGATAAAATTCATTTTAAGGCGTATTTTTGCTCTCTGGTTAGAGGGCAGGTGCCGGTTGAGGTACTTGTTGATCAGACCGAACAGGCCAATCACCGAAAGGGTCAGGATGATGAAATACATCCCGACAATGGGATAGGGGATAAACGGGTTGAAGGTTTTATCGGCAAAATAACTGGCATAATAGATTGCATCGCCCTTTTGACGCCATGCAGGGAAACCTGTGAAGAACACCAGCGTTGTCGCATGAAAGAGGAATATTGCTTCATTGGTGTAAGACGGCCATGCCAGACGCAGCATGGTGGGCCAGATAATCCGCCGGAATTTCTTCATGCCGGTAAAGCCGAAGGCATCCGCCGCATCGATGTCATGGGATGGCACTGAACGTAACGCGCCGTAGAAAATCTCCCCGGTATAGGCTGACGTGTTAAGAAACAGCACGATCAGGGCTCCGAGCCATGCTTTGGTCAGCCAGCTTGTTTCCATTGTTACCGTCATGAACCCAAGATTGATATCGATGCCGAGCCTTGGGAGCAGCACGAAGATGTCATAGGCAAAGAAGAACTGGATAAACAATGGCGAGCCCCGGAAAATAAAGATCAAAGCCCGGGACGGGAAATTGAAAATTGCTATTTCGGAGTTCTTCCCCAGCGCCAGTGCGGTTGCAAACAAAAACCCGGAGAGCAGGGCCAGGGCGCCGAAGTAGATGTTCCAGATCATCCCTGAGCCGATAAGGACGAACTGCTCACATAACGTGATGCCGGATTCCGGCAGGAGCCGCTCGCCGTAACCGATGGAGCGCAGGCCGTAACCAGAAAGGGTTTCAAGGCAGGACATGATCAGCCGCCCTTTCCGGCCATCGTGGCCTGACCGCGCGACAGCCATGCTGAGAGCCGGTCAAACGCCGATTGCGATATGTAGGTGAGAGAGAGGTAAAACACCATCAGCACGGCAAAATACCATGCCCGCCAGTCGGGGTGCGGGTAGTCATAAATACTGGTTTTCTGCCCTCCCAGCTCACGGGCCCAGTAAACAATATCCTCTATGCCCAAAATGAAGAGAAGCGGTGTCGCTTTTACCAGGATCTGCCATATGTTCGAGAGACCGGGGAGGGCGTAAATCCACATTTGCGGCAGAAGTATCCGGCGGAAAATCTGACGCTGTGACATCCCGAAAGCCTCACCGGCTTCAAGCTGGCCTTTTGGGACGGCGGACATTGCGCCGGCAATGACATTGCCTGTAAAAGCACCGAAAACGATGCCGAACGCCAATAGGGCAAGGGCAAATCCATAGATCTCATGCACCCACTGGCCGGCTGTGCTGAGGGGCAGTTTTGCCGCCTGACAGACAACGAAGTCATTGCCCTGCCTTACGGGTTCCGTGACATCAGAGCAAAGGATGCGGTGGCGCAGATACTCGAAAGCCTGATCAAGGGCAATTGGAATAAAAAGGAAGAATACAATATCCGGGACCCCGCGGATGACTGCCAGATAACCTTTGCCGAGAAACCGCAGGAAAATGAACGGTGACCGGCTGGCCACCGCGCCTGCAAACCCAAATCCCATGGCCAAAGGCGCGGCCATGAGAAGGAGCATGATGACGACAAGGAAGGAAATATAAAACGATACGTGTTTGGGGGTCGTTATGTAGCAGGACAGCCACATCAGCCCCTCAATGGATTTCGGGTCTGTGCAATAGCTGAACATTACGTCCCGCCCGGATGATCGCCCGGATGATCAGGACCGGCCAGCGGCGGGAAAGGCTCCAGCAGAGGGTCTCTCTTGCCTGTCATCACTTCGGCAATGCCCAGTTTCCCGGCCAGAGGGGCGTTTGTTATGCCCGAATGCATGACCGCCATATAGAGATTGTTAAACCGGACCCCGTTTCGGTCACACACCCGCCCGATTTTTGGCCGTCCGTCCATCGTAAGAGGGCGGCGGCCCAATGTGTAATGATCAAGTTCCATCACCCCATCATAGTGAAGTCTGCCGGCCATGTCCTGAATAAGTTTCCCGGCAGAGCAGGCAGCGTCAGGATCATCTTCGGCGTCATCCCCAAAGCCCCCGCCAACCACAAGACGGCCCTGATCGTCCTGGCGGGCGTGAAAACCCAGCCCGGTGATGGGATGGTCAAGCAATGGGGGCAGCGGCCGGGTATAGGCCAGAAGACCGAGGGTCGAGCGCATCGCAAAATCCACATCGATACCGGATAAAAGGGCGGGTGTGCCAAGCCCGGCGGTCACAATGACAGTCGCCCCGTCAATTAAACCGTCAATCACGCCCTGATCCGTTTCAACGCCTGTGATATGTCCGCCGTCGCGAAGCAATTGATGCACTTCACAGGATTTGACGGAAGCGCCGCTTGCCTCAAGCAGTGCTCGCGCAGCGATATGGCCTTCAATGGCCAGATCATTACTGCCGTAGCCGGCGGTATCAGGATGGACTTTAAGTTTTGGCAGTTTCTTTGCCGTATCGGCAGCTGATGCCAGCACGACATCATGCCCCCATTCCTGATGTTGGGCCACCGAGCGGCGGATGGCCGCATCGTCCATATCCCAGAAAAACGCACCTTTGGAGGTTTCCCTGATGGCATCAATGTCAGCGATGAGGTCCGGCCAGTAACTAAGGCTGGCCAGGCGAAAGGACGCATAATCCCTGTCATCATCGGCATAACCGTTAACCCAGCCCCATGTATTGCTGGTGGCTTGCCTGGGGTCTTGCGGCAATGCGGCTGCCAGCACTGTGATATCACGCACACCATGCTTATGGGCGTGATAGGCAAAAGATGCCCCCAGAATCCCGCCGCCAATAATGATGATGCGCTGTGCCGTGTGGTTTTCGTGGTTTTCCATTTACTCTATGGACCTTAAAAATGGCCCTGAAACAGAGAAAGACGGCAATGCCGTCTTCCCCATAGTGTCATAAAATCAGCGGAACCTAGTAGGTTGCGGCTTCATCGCCAAACCACTTCTTGATCATTTTGTTCAAAGTTCCGTCGGCTTTCACGGATTTGATGGCTTTGTTCATTTTTGCCTTCAGTGAACCGTCGGATTCGCGGAGTCCCATGCCAATGCCGCCGCCGAGGGAGACTTCGCCCATGACTGCAAGCTGACCGCCGGATTCATCGATGATCGGCATAAGGTAATCACCGTCTGCGAGCACCGCATCAGCCTGACCGTTTTTCACGGCAGCAACGGTTTCATCAGGGGTTGCAAACTCAACCAGCGTTGCGCCGCTATCCGCGACATAGCCGGCCTGGATAGTCGCCGTCTGGGCTGCGATGACGCCGCTCTTCACGTTAACGGAAGATCCGGCCAGACCCATATAGATTGATGGTGATGGCGGGAAATAGGCCTCGGTGAAGTCAATCACTTCATCCCGTTCATCGGTGATGGACATCCCCGCCATGATGGTGTCGTAATTTCCGGAAACCAGATTGGGAATGATCGAATCCCATTCATTGGTCACCCAGACGCAGTCCAGTTTGGCGCGTGAGCAAAGCTCATCACCCAATTCACGTTCAAAACCGTCAACTTCTCCCTGGTCATTGATCATATTATACGGAGGGTAGGCCCCTTCCGTGCCCATCCGTATGGTCTCTGCCATAGCAGGGCTTGCGACAAAAGCAGCGACAACTGCTGACATTAGAATTTTCTTCATTGGCTTCCTCCTAGGCAAAAACCGTCACTTATTATTGATATTGGCGAATCAGCTTAGCATAGAAGCATATAGCGCCGCTATATCGAAGATGCTTTGAGAAACTGCTTGAGCCGTGCCGATTTGGGCTTGCCGAAAATATAGGCACTGCTGCCCTCGCATTCAACGAGGCCTTCGTGAAGGAAAATCACTTTTGAGGATACATCACGGGCCAGGTTCATATCATGGGTGACAAGCAGCATGGTGCGGTTTTCTTTCGCCAGATCCCTGATGACTTTGATGACTTCCTGCTCCAGTTCAGGGTCGAGGGCTGAAGTGGGCTCGTCGAACAGCAAAACCTGGGGTTCCATGGCGAGGGCCCGGGCGATCGCCGCCCGCTGCTGCTGTCCGCCGGAAAGCTGGGCCGGATAAAAGTCAGCTTTATCGGCAATTCCAACCTTATCGAGAATGGCGCGGGCCTTATCCATCATCCCATCACGATTATGGCCGAGTACCGTTACCGGGGCCTCAATAACGTTCTCGGCTATTGTCATATGCGCCCACAGGTTGAACTGCTGGAAAACCATGGAAAATTTGGTGCGAAGCGCTACGACCTGCTTTTTATCGGCGGGATGGCGCTCGCCTCTGGCATAAGTCCAGCGTACGGCCTCGCCGTTATAAATGATCTCGCCCTGATGACTCGCCTCAAGCAGGTTGATGCAACGCAGAAACGTTGACTTGCCGGAGCCTGAGGATCCGATGATCGAAATCACATCGCCATTATTCGCCGTCAGGCTGATTCCCTTGAGGACCTCAAGCGCATCATAGCTTTTATGTAAATCACGAACTTCAAGAACATGTTCTGACTTGGCCAAGTTGTGTTATTTCCCTCAATTATAATTCGTTGATTTAAATGGTTAAGCTACAAAGAACGGGTGCACAGCACGGCAGTATCAGGGGTATTAACGCTACTATATTGCCTGATCGGCTTCCTTTCAAGCGCTATGCATGGAGAAAAATCATGAAATTTGAGGCTCTGGCCATCCATGCTGGGCGGTCTGTTGATCCCGCAACCGGCGTCGTGATCATGCCCTTGCATACGATCACGACATTCGAGATCAATGTTTGAACAAGCCATGATTTTGTTATCCAAAAAAATTGACTATTATGTGATCTGAGGCTTTGTTATAGGTTATTATTATAATAATATTAAGTAGATAATTGTTGGTTCTTCAAGTGCAATTGAAATAGGGTAACCATGAATCATAGTAACCCCCCCTTAGAAATGAGTTTTGACCCCAAAACAATCGAACATTTGGGATCTAAGATGTATTCAAGAATACCCAACGCGATTGCTGAACTAATAGCAAACGCTTATGACGCTGAAGCGTCACGGGTAGATATTCTTTTGTATGACACTGAAAAGGGTAAGAGCATCAAAGTCATAGATGATGGTCACGGTATGACTTACGATGAAATTAATATTAATTTTCTTCGAATAGGTCGAAATAGAAGGGCAGGGGGTGAAACAAAAACATATTCAGGTAAACGTAGAGCCACAGGAAAAAAAGGATTGGGAAAACTGGCACTATTTGGAATTGGAAAAACGATTAAAATAACAACAACGAGTAAAAACTCTGAAAGAGAAACAACATTCACACTTGATTGGGATAAATTAAATAACACTCCAGAAGGAAAACCCTATAAACCAAAATATGAAATTAGAAATTGCAGTAAGTCTAAACAAGGCACGACAATCTTACTTGATGACATGAATAGGGTAAGTCCTTTCAATGAAGTAGATTTGGCCATTAGCCTTTCTAGACTATTCAATTGCTTTGATAATGAATTCAAATGCTATGTAAGATTGAATGATGGCAAAGCCCGTACGATTGATAGTAAACTAAGATATAAGAGCATTGATAATAAACAATTCAAGTGGATCTTTCCCAGTTTCTGCAAAAAAGTTAAGGATGATTATAAAAACAAAAATTTAATTTCCGGAAAAATAATATCTGCTGGAAAACCTCTAAAACCAGAATTGAGAGGAATAACTCTTTATGCAAATGGTAGAATGGTGAACTATGCTGAATTTTTTGGAGTATCTGAATCAAGTCATGGTTTTTCTTATATAACAGGTTGGCTGGATGTTAATTTCGTAGATGATTATGACCCCGACGTTATTGCAACTGATAGGCAATCTTTAAATTGGGAAGTAGCGGAACTCCCAGCTCTTCGATCATTTCTACAAAAAATTGTGAGAAAAATTGAAGTTGATTGGAGAAAAAAACGAACAAAAAAGCGTCAGGAAAAAATAAAGAAAGAATCTGGTATAGATTTAAGCAAATGGTATGAAACGCTTCCTTTAACAATCCGTTCCAATGTTGAAACTCTAGTCAGTCATCTCACTATCGACTCAGAACAACCAAGCGGAAAAGAAGTGGATATAGTGAAAAAAATTCATGATCTTGCTCCTGAGTATCCAAATTACCATTGGAGGGAATTGCATCCCGAGGTAAAAGTTGCATCAGAAACAGCATACCAAAATGCGGATTACTATACGGCATTTAATGAAGCAGTAAAACATTATGTAAATAATGTTAGAAATAAATCCAGTAGTACCGCAGGATCTGATCACTCTATGATGGGTCACGTCTTTGGTGATAAGAAGTTATTGTCCGTAACCAAAAATTTTAAAAGGCCAGATGGTAGTAATTTTGGATCCAGCACACTTGGAAACATTGAAAACGGGCAAAGAGAACTTTCTCAGGGGGTTATCACTGGATGCAGAAACCCAGTAGCTCATGAAGAGCATGCTGATTTAAGAGATTCTGGTTTGTTTAGCGAAAAAGACTGCTTGGATGCATTAAGTTTATTGTCACATTTATTCAAGCGGCTTGATGATGCGGGTTGATTTACTATAATTTTCTAACAAATAAGTGGGGGTTTAGCATGGAACACGAAGAAATTGACGAGGAATTTGAGGACCTGGAACCGACGGAAGAGGGTGTTAGTTCCGAAGCGACAGGAGATGATTTCTCCTCATTACTAATTTCACCTACCGACTGGACAATCGAAACCCTATACAGGCAAATTGGAACTCAAATAAACCTAGCACCAGATTTTCAACGTCGAAATGTATGGCCTCAGAAAGCAAAAATTAGTTTTATTGAATCGCTCTTTTTGGGAATACCAATTCCACAAATATTACTTTCTGCCAGTGGTGGGAGTGGTAAATCATATTTGGTCCTTGATGGTAAACAAAGGCTCTTAACTATTAAGGAATTCTTGGATGGTAAATTCCAGGATGGTAAAGTATTTTGCCTGAAAGATTTACGGATATTGTCAGAGCTAGAAGGAAAGTCTTGGGAAGAGATTGCACAATGTGAGGAATGGAAATTTGAACTTCTAAATCAAACTCAACGAACTGCAGTTATTAGAGGCTGGGAAGATGATAGAGTTCTTTACGAGATTTTCCATCGGTTAAATTCGGGCTCAGTAAAATTATCACCTATGGAACTCCGCATGTCTCTTTACCCGGGTGAATTTCTGACATTTCTCATTGGGTGGACAGACACTGTTGGTCCATTGCATGAATTAATTTCAAAGACCAGCCCAGATAAACGGATGAATGATGTTGAGTTGGCAGCTCGCTTTCTGGCGTTTTCCGATCCAGCTCTATCCTATGCTGGTAACCTAAAGAGTTTTCTTGATAAATTATGCAAGCATTACAATAAAGCATTTATTGATGATGCCAATGCAAAGAGTGTTATTTGCGATAGATTATCGCAAATGAATGCCGCCATCAATGCGGGTATAGAGATTTTCCCTGACAAAAAATTCTGCCGAAAAATGGTCGATGGGGAATTTGAAAACCGCTTCAATAGAGCGCTTTTTGATATTCTCGTTGGAGCTCTAGCAGATCAACGTGTTAGGGAGTGGGCTAAAACTAATCCCGAGAAATTTGTTGCAGCTTTTGCTGAAGTTTCAACAAAAGATGACTTTCGACGTTCAGTGGAATCAACGACGAAATCTATCTCTTCAACTCGCACAAGATTCAGTCTTTTTTACACGAAAATCGCCCATGTGTCTGGTATTAATATCAATGAACCGGTATTTACTGATGGAATCACCGACTGAGAATTACAAGAATCTTAAACATTCGCTTAACGACACTAAAAAAATTCTTAATAGAGTGCCGAAAGATCAATGTGTAACATTGCTTGATCAGCTGAAAGTAAAATCTTATGTGTTATTAGCTCACGCAGCATTTGAACAATATATTGAGGAGCTTGTGAGAGAAACTTCGCACGAAGCTCATTTACAATTAAAACAAAAAAATAGAATATGCCGTGCATTGCTTAGCTTAATTTCATCAGAAGCAACTTCGCAGGTTGATGACAAAAAGGCTCGCAGAAAAATAAATGCGTCAATAGCATCTAATCTTTATAAATTTGCAGAAGAAGCTAAATCAAATCTGGCTCAAGATATACATGAAAACAATGGTGTATCAACCAATGATCAAGAAAAATTGCTAATACCAATTGGCGTTGACCCTGAGCAGGTCGACCTTGCCGTATATAATGCACTGCATGCATTTGGAAAAAAGCGTGGAGAAATAGCTCATAAAGCAAAGATGAAGATTGAGGATACTCGAAGCTCTGTAATAACAGATACCAACGAAATCTTAAAAGGATTGCTCAATTTCGATATCGCCGCTTGTGCTAATCTAAATGAAGGAATGTCAAAAACGAGAATTGAGTAAAATGTGCCGTGATACTTGATGCAACAGCATTTCATTATTTTATTCAACTAATCTAAAATCAACCTCATATTTAAAAAAACGAATATTGGGAACATTCTTTAATGCGTAATCTAATTTTTGATCCTTTTTATGCGCAATTATGCAGCCGTTAACTTTTTGTGAGTCTGAACAAAGATTCTCCTGAACCCAACCCATATACCTAAGTGTTTGCCCAACCACTATATCTGAAGCCATATCCCGCTTAAGTTCCAAAACCAAAAAATCAGACTTGTCTTTATTGAGGCCAAGTATATCTATTGGTCCTGTTGATGTTCGAAATTGTTGCCCAACTAACTGTCCATCTTTTTGATAAATTTCATATTGATTGCCAATTGGCAACTGACGCCAGTTGTTGATAATAAAATCTTCTAGATGTTTTTCAAATAGAAATGAGCTTTGACCGTATTCTATTGTTTCCTGAGTTACCTCAGTCAAGCTTTGAAGATTTGAAGATAAAATATCTCTTAGATCCTGAACAGTGAGTGCAATTTTAATACAAGTGTGACCTTGTACAGTATGGACAGAATCTTGAAATGAAATTATTGCCCCTGTTCCTAAAAATGTGAATGGGTCTCGAGTGTTCCATCGTGCAAAAAAAAGTGGTTTAAGTACACCAGTTATGAGTTGCTGAAATAGTGGTTGTTCAGAATGACTGTTGGGTTTTCCAAACCATATCAAAGTTTGTGTCTTGGGATCATAATGATTATCGAAATCATGGCCTGTTCGCCCAGGTACATCGATATTCATGAATACAAATAGATTGTCCCCAATTCTATCGTACCCAGTATCCCAGTTGCCACCTTGGGGAGGATTTTCGGGTCGCGCGATTGTGGCTATCTCTTTCCTTGTGTATTTTGCTCCGCGTTTGAACATAAGATACTCTGTATAATTAAATATTGTTTGGCCATAGTTTTTTGGCATTGTCCAATTGCTAGCATAGCAGCGTTCGTCCATGGATACTACTGGCATGGTCATGATTGTCCAAAAGGTAAACTCCCAGCCACTAAATAGAGACTTTTAGCGCACAAAAATATTCAGAAACATTGACCGCGATCGGCGATCTACCGACGATTTGAGATGCGACGGTTGGCAAGTAGTTACGAGTTGGCCCTACCAACTTGATAAGGGAGTGAAAGATTTTCTATCTCTTCTGGCTGAGCAGCGAGAAGAAAATTAGTTGAGTTGAATCGAGTTAGTTAAATATTTTGCAAAAAAAGAAGCGAGTTTTGGCGGTACGGCGTTGCCAATCATTCGTGCAACGATGCCGCTCCGTTCGGTTGGATAAAATATGTAATTATCGGGAAAGGATTGGAGAGTTGCTGCTTCACGAAGCGAAATACCGCGTAACTGCGTTTCGTCAAAATGTCCGTATCGCCCGTTGGAAATACTATTGCATTTGGTAGTAATTGTAGGCGAGGGTCGGTCGGGGTGCATCCTTGTATAAACATCGGAAAAACACCTTGAATTGGATCGGCTATTAGCCCTGCGATGGCAGTCCAAAGATAGGTCACCGAACTTAGTATTTTCCATGTATATGTTAGTCTCGCCAGGCTTGGCGCAAGATAGCCGTTTAAGGTTTAGCTCGCTCAAGGCACGCGCTTGATGATTTGGCACATTCAGATGATTTTCACCAGCTTCTATGGGTGGTAAATGACTGATGGCTTCGCGTACGGATACTGGCAGCGTGTCTGGGTCGGCTTCAGGGACCAGAAGCTCAGATTCTAGAGCATTGGCCAGTCGCTCACCTTTCACCTGATCTTTGTGGGCAGCCATCAAGATAGACCGTTTGCGGTATTGGGGAATACCAAATTTTGAGGTGCAAACCACTTTAGATCCTGTGACGTAACCAATATCTTCCAAGATTTGGCGAAATTTATCCCATACGCCACCGTATCGAGGATCCTTGATGCCTGCAACATTCTCGGAAAGAACAAGTTCTGGTTGGAAGTATTTAACGAATTTAGCAGCTTCAGAAAGAAGCTTACGGTCACGGTTGCGGCCTTCCTTTCGTTCCTTGCTAAGTTCTTTCTTCGAGAGTTTGGTGAAAGGCTGGCAAGGAGCACAGATCGCAAAAAGCAATGGTGTATTCTTAGCCTGGGAGCGATAGAACGGAATTAGGTTTTCTAATTCCTTGAACAAATACCTTTGTTGGCCTTCCGGGTATTTCCTGTTGGCAGGGAAGATGTCTCGTTCTAAAAAGCGTGGCGGGCTATAGTCGATTGTGTTGTTAGCATTGTTTTCGACATAGGTGCGTTCACATTGAGCATCTTTGTCGATACCAGCAATCACGTAGCCTCCCGCGTCAATCAGGCCTCGTGTTGTTCCACCGGCACCGCAGAAAAAATCGACTGCTAGAAAGGATGGTTTGCGCAAAGTCGATTTGCTCTTCTTTTTCTGCGCCATCTAGCGAGTCCTTACCGATGTTGACCATTTTTTAAGGCGGGCAATATCTTCTTTTGTAAATAAGCGCCAGTCGTTCCTGTCACGCCTAACATCACGGACACGTCCTTCCCGGAACCAACGCAAGAGAGTCGGGCGTGATATGCCCGTTGCCTCGGCTGCTTCCTTCGTCTGATAGTAGGTTTTTCCGTTGATGCGCTTGGGCATGCCGTTCTTCCAATAAATATAGTTGACTATAGTTAAATATACTTGAAATGAATTTGTTGTTCAATAGTTTTATTGTTTTGAGTCAACTAGTTATAAAGAGACTCTGCCAACAACACTTAACTGAGACTGGGTTGCTTATGCTGGACGTGTCATTCCATTTGCGTATATGAAGCAAAAAATTCTTATATACGGCTTGAAAATTTAATTATACGCGTATATTTATCTTATATACGCCAATTTAACGGATGGAGACTTAGTATGAGATCAGAGGATCGTCAAAAATTCGTGATATTAGCTACAAAACGGGTAAACAGCGCGATTAAAGCCATAAATCTAATTGGGAATCTATCCAATAAGTCAAATTATGATTATACAGATGAAGATGTGTCGAAGATATTTAAGGCACTCCAGAATGAGGTGGGTGCCTGCAAAAAACGCTTTGATATGGCATCAAAACCAAACAAGAAGGGCGCATTTTCACTAGATTAATTACGACCAATGTAGGGAGGCGTGGAATGGACACAAAAGATGTTTGTTTGCGTTTGTTAAAGGCTGATTCTGAGGCGGATGTTCACAAAATCATTGAATCCATACCAGAAATGCAGGATCAGAATAACTGGCAACCTCTGGATAAGCGCGACACCAATTTCAATGTGACGTCCAATCAGGCATCCGACGGCGGTAAAGCACTTACCGAACTTATGACTAATATGGTGGACGCAGTGCTGATGAAGCACGCATTCCAGAATGGTGTTGACCCCAGGTCCCCTAAGGCACCAAAAACCATGTATGATGCGGTTGATTTTTTGGTAAAGGATCTGCGCGGTGGAAAGCTGGTCAACCTTGACCCCAAAGACACGTGGTTGCGGGAATTTGCCCAGAAAAATTTAGTGATTGGCATCACTGGTGCTAAAACCAAAACTGAAGGGCTACCATGCTATACTTTTGTCGATAACGGTGAAGGCCAGCGGGGGGAAGATTTCGAAAACACTTTCTTGTCGCTTAGTGCTGGGAACAAGAAAAGCATCCCCTTCGTTCAGGGTAAGTACAACATGGGTTCATCGGGCGTGCTGCGATATTGCGGACGTCGCTGGTTCAAATTGATCGTCTCACGACGTTATGATGGTAAAAGTGATTGGGCTTGGACGCTCATGAGGCGCCGGCCTGGCGATAGCGAAAGTATGCCGGTAGCCGAATATTTTATTCTGGGGGAAACGAAAATCCCATCATTTGACAGCGACTATCTGCACCCTTTCCATACTATGACAGATAAACGCTATGACGGCGTACTGCTCAAAACTGGTACGGTGGTGAAACTATTCGATTATCAGGTTGGTTCTAGGTTTTTAAGTTTCAGGGGTGCGCGTGATACTTTGAACGAAAACCTTGTTGAAACTATTTTACCGTTCCGGCTTTTAGATTTTCGTCAATTGCCGAAAGGCAAGAAGGCTATTGAAGCAGCAAAAAAACGTGGCAGCGACCGAGCGGAGGGTGTAGATCCTCGGCCATTTTATGGAATGGAGTTTTTGCTCTTGCGCTCTCATAAAGAGGAAGGGCTTGAAGACGAGGAAGAAGATGCGGCAGGCGAGGATAAAATTTCTGTTGGTATCATCAAGGATCATGAACTTGGCACGGTGTCAGTGAGTGCAATTCTACTTAGGCGAACTATCCCAGGATGGCTGAAAGCCCCTCAAAATCCCAATCGAGTTTTTCACAGCGTGAATGGACAGGTGCAATACAAGCAATCGCGTGGTTACCTCACTCGATGTGGATTTCCTGCACTCAAAGACCGAATAGTCATCGTAGTTGATGCTAGTAATTTGACTTTCTCCGCTCACAACGATGTATGGAAGGGCGATCGGGAGCATATTAGCAATACCATAGTCGGCGAACAGTATCTGGAAAAGGTGACAATGGTGATCAAAGAATCAACGGCGTTGCGAGATATTCAGAAAAAAATTGCCGAGCAGGAACTTGAGCGTGCTTCCAAGGCTGAGAGTAACGAGCTTTTTCAAAAACTGGTGGATTCTGATCGCAACCTAGCTGGTCTCTTATCTCGACGCGATCCCTCAATACACTTGCCTGCAGCAGGCGGTGGTGCAACTGGATCCGAAACTGGTGGAGGTGAGTGGGATAGAGGCAAATATAGTCCAACCTTCATTCGTCTGGAGGAGCGCTTAAAGAAGGATGGCATTGTGGTCCCAATCAATCGCACGAGACCTGTGGGTGCTCGTACAGACGCTGAGAATGGTTATCTGAATCGCGCGGATAACCCAGGTCATATAATCATTAATGAAGAAGTTCGCACGAAGTTTGGAATTCGTCAGCAGCTTCATGATGGAAGGTTGATTATTTTTTTCGAACCACGGATGGAGGTGTTATCAATTGGCGATGAATTTACCTTCAGGCTCGGCCTGAAAGATGATGCAATGCCCGATATCATTGAAAGTGAGGAATTGATCCTACGTGTAGCGGAGGAGCATAGCCCGCCACCTCCGCCTCCACCATCGCCTGATCCAGACGAGCATAGATCTGGCGAGGGTAAAACTGACGAGGGTAAGGGCAAAAATTCCCCAAGACTTGGTTTGCCAAAATGTATCCTACTCACCAAGGACGGTAGGGACGTTTCCGGATACAACGTAGAGCCTTGGCCATCTGATTTTAATGAGCATGATGGTGGAGTGATCGAAGATTTAGGCGAAGATGGCGCGGTTTACAAAGTCAACTACGACAACGCTTATCACCTACAATATCGTCTCCAGCAGCGTGGGGGTGTATCCCGCGAGGTCGTGACCGAAAAGTATATCCTCGGTATGCGTATTCTCATGCTTGGATATGAGCATGCACTCCGCGCTCTTCAAGATGGAAGTAATGAAGGTGTCGTGGAATTTACCGATAATTTTCGGCGTATGGCTGCGCGCGGTGCAGCGTCTACTGTTTTAGCACTTGCCGAAAATTTGCCCAAAATCATTGATCGATCCAGCGTAGAAGAGGATATAGAGTAGCCAATTAATTTTACATACCTTTGTTACTGTGTTGTAGACTCAATGATATAAGAATTGACGTGGGTAATTATATTTTATTTATCTCAATTGCCTTGTAAAATGTTCAAAAAATATCTTCTATGTGAATAAATCGTCACAGTGGTATACTTCACTTTTTGACGTATCGACTAATTTGTTCAGTAAATTTAGTGAGAAAATAATCACGAAAAAAGCATATTGCTCTATTTAATCTTGCTACTCACTTTCAATATAATAAGATTTAAAGGAGTGATATCATTATAGAATTATTCGAATGACGATGAGAACGTAAGTGATTAAAATGGATATACTCCTAGGCAACTGAGAATAAAGTGATGACAGATATTCACCGAGACACCCAAATGCGAATGACTGCTTTTGAACGTGCCAGAACTCTGAATCAGCTATACGATAGTCATTTGACGCATAAAGAACTAGCGCAGGGTTTTTATTTCGAGGGGATGCGCATTCCGATCTACCATCCTCGGAAAGGCATCTTCAAACCCAAGCAGATGCAATATTTGCTCTCAATTAAGACCGTCTTTCCAAAGCCCGGTCAACGCGTTTGGTATGATGATCAACTTGATGTGCATCGCCAGATATTGGAGGGCGATGAGATGATCGAATATGCTTTCATGGGAAAGGATCCAGATGTGGCTGAAAATCGATGGCTACGTGAGGCGTTTGAAAACGATATCCCTATTATTTACTTTCTGGGCATTGCGCCTAACGTTTATCAAGCTATTTTTCCCGCATTCATAATGGGATGGGATGCAGATACCCTTGTGGCACAAGTGGCGTTCGGTATATCAGAGTATCATGTGATAACTCCTTCGGAAAAAAACATCGAACGGCGATATATTCCTCGCGAGGTAAAGCAACGTCTTCACCAAGCAATATTCCGTGAAGCAGTCCTAGATGCTTATAGCGGACGCTGCGCTTTGTCTGGTTTACCAGAATCACGATTACTTGATGCTGCACATATCATTTCTGACGCGAATGAAGAGTTTGGGCAGCCCATTGTCTCGAACGGGTTACCGCTCTCAAAGATCCATCATGCCGCGTTTGACGCGCACCTTATTGGCATTGATTCTGATTACAAGTTGCACGTATCGGATCAACTACTTGACCAGAATGATGGACCGGTGCTCGAGTCTCTCAAGCAACTCAGAGGTGAGCGACTCCACTTGCCGAACCGACTCCAAGATAAGCCAGATCCTGAGCGTCTCGCTATGCGGTTTGAGCAATTTATGAAGGCGGTTTAATATGTCCTTATTTTCGCGAACGATAGGCATC
Source organism: Parvularculales bacterium (assembly GCA_036881865.1). NCBI lineage: Bacteria > Pseudomonadati > Pseudomonadota > Alphaproteobacteria > Parvularculales > Parvularculales bacterium. Next base: position 23,173 of record JBAJNM010000028.1, read on the forward strand.
GATTATTCTGGTGCAAAAACTCCGATATCTAGCCTCAATGGACTCCGAGTTTACAAAGCAGAAAATGGTAACTCTCCTACGGAGGTGTATCCACCGCCCAGTCCGCGAAAATACTGGACTCGTAAGGGTTTAGCACATTGGTTGGTAGAAACTCTTGCAGATGAAAAGCCAACATTAGTTGGAATCGACCACGCTTTTTCATTTCCGCTACGTTATTTCGAGGTTCACCGTCTTAAACGTGATTGGCCAACCTTTCTTGATGACCTCCATCACCATTGGCCTACTGACGAGGATAATATCAAAGTAGATCACATACGTGATGGATTGGTAGGCAATGGCGCGGCGCGGACCGGAAATACCCGCTGGCGTCGACTGGCTGAACGAAGAGCAGGTGGAGCTAAGTCTGTCTTTCATTTTGATGTTCCAGGGCAAGTTGCGAAGTCCACCCATGCAGGAATCCCATGGCTGCGCTATATTCGACAAGAGCTGGGTGAACGGGTTCATTTCTGGCCCTTCGATGGTTGGGACATTCCACCAGGAAAGTCCGCCATTTCAGAAGTCTATCCTGCACTTTGGTTTCATAACTTCGATTGTGAAGACCGTACGCGTGATCAGCATGACGCCTATACAATTGCCGCCTGGTTGTCTGTCGCTGATAGGGATAGTAGTCTCGTCGAATTCCTCCAGCCTAGACTTTCGCAATCGGAGAGTGCTTCGGTATTTGTGGAAGGTTGGATATTGGGTGTGCGCGGAGCTATCCCTAGGAAATAAATATTGAGTTATAGAACAACAGGATAAATGATGAGGCATAAACCTATAGCAGATGGAAAAAGGCGATGTTTGATAAGCTGGTTGATAATCTGAAAACTGCCGCCTGTAGTGATGATGCAGAAGCTGCGGTGAAATCACTCCTCACGGATTTTGTCAAAGATCCCGATAGGGCAAAATCGGCCCTTCCTGATTACACTGAAGACGATGTTATTCTTTTTGAAGATGACAGTATCTCAATCTGGTTCTGCCGGTTTCAGCCCGGGATGACCGTCCCTCCCCATGATCACAGAATGTCTGCAACGATTGGCGTTTTTCAGGGGGTAGAGCGTAATGACCTCTATGAGCGCACTGATGGAGATATGCCGGTGTTGAAATCAAGCACGCCAATCCCTGCCGGAACAGTGGTGCAGATAGCCGCTGATGCGATCCATGGCGTATGCTGCACCAGTAACGTGCCCTCTGAAGCGATCCATGTGTATCTTGGCGCGCTGACCCGAACGGATCGCTCTTTATTTGATACGGATGCCGGTGTTGAGTTATCCTGTACGGATGAGAACTATCAGCGGCTGTTGAAGACGTAGTCCTGATTCTTGCAATAGGAAAGTAGCTATGGCAGCAAAAGATACAGCAAAACGTCACGGCACCTGCCATTGCGGGGCGGTTGAGTTCGCCATTCCTGCAGATACAGATTTCACCAAAGCCAAACGGTGTGACTGCACGTTCTGCCGCCGCCGCTGGGCGCCTAATGTCTCGGTTCCCAAAGATGCCGTTTCGGTCATAAAGGGTGCGGACATACTCACCTGCTATCAGTTCAACACCGGAACGGCAGAGCATTATTTCTGCTCAAAATGCGGGATCTATACGTTCCACCGCCGCCGCAGCAATCCTGATGAATATGGCGTCAATGTCAGCTGCTTTGAGGGTATCACGATGTCTGATTACAACAACGCCCCCATCTTTGACGGGATCAACCACCCAAGCGACAGGTGAGGGGTTGCCCCCATACAGGGGTATCAGGTATGCATAAAACCCCGAATATATGAGATGAAGGAAGATACCATGCGTATCGCGATTGCCGGTCTTGGCACGGTTGGTGCTGAGGTTGCCCGACAGCTTATCAATGAAAAACCCCTTGATGCCCG
>JBAJNM010000029.1 GCA_036881865.1 Parvularculales bacterium
GAAGGTACACAGACATTCCGGCGGGTCATCATCCGCCTTACAACTCAGCACCGTTGTCGTCTCTGCGGCAGGGGCCGTATCACCCATGTTGAGGTCGGAACCATTGTTGCTCGTGCACCCGAAGGTACAGGTACACTCCGGGGGATTATCATCCGCCTTACAGGTCAGCACCGTTGTGGTGGTTGACGCAGGGGCCGTAACACCCATGCCGAGATCAGGACCGTTATTGCTCGTGCAACCGAACGTACACAGACATTCCGGCGGGTCATCATCCGACTTACAGGTCAGGTCTACTGAAGCGGGTGCCAGATCATTGTTACCGTATTCCGTGCTGTCGTCGCCTGTACATCCGTAGAAACACGAACAGATTTGCATGTCCAGTGGAGGCTGAGTCCTACAGGTCAGTGTTGTTTCCGTTGTTGTAGAAGGGGCCGTTTCGTTAAGGGGTACGTAGATATTATTATTGGTTATACAGCCATAGGTACAATCGGCCGTGCCTGGTGCCGTACCACAGACCGGGGAAATCAGGTCAACCTTACAGGACAGATTTATTATGGCTGTTGAAGCAGGGACCCTATCGCCATTGCCTACGGAGATACCGTCAAATTCACCGCCGTCAACCGTACAGCCATGTGTGCACGTACAGAACGGGGGGTTCGGGTTACGATTACAAGACAAGGGTTCCGTATCGGACGCTGTGTAGCCGTTGGCGACCTCGGTGCCGTCACTCGCCGTACAGTCATATGTACACGTACAGGTGCGGATTTCCTGTTGAGATGTAGTGATACAAGTCAGGGTTTCCGAAGCAGGTGCTGTATCGCCACGGTCCATGGAATTGCCTTCGCTGTCCTTACAGCCTTGGGTACACGAACAGGTCTGGGATTGGGATGCTTGGGGATCTGTTGTTGGAGGAGTTATTGGGGGTGCGGAACCACCACCGCCGCCACCACCGCAGGCAGACATAGCAAATAATGCTACCGTTAAAAAGAAAAACCGCGACATTTATGTTTCATAAAGCCGCAACAGCAATTTGATACACCACATGAAATCAACTGCCTGCCATCCTCCGCTTTAGAGTTGCCCCATCAATCGGTCCGGTTCGACAGTTAGATTATAATCAGTCCCGGATCAATCAAGATGAAAAAAAGTAGCAAACAGGGGCTTTCCTTAAATTGTTACTTCAGTATGGTAATTATACACTCTCCTTTATCATAATCATTCAAAAACAGGAAAACTTCCAACAAATATTAGATGTTTCTTTTGAGATATTAGAGTCATGCTTTGAATTATTAGAGTCAATTATTTGGTAATTTGAAATTTCATGTTCTATATCTAATACAGTTGCATTTGGTTGTTTACACTGATTAATAAGTTTGGGGCATTGAAAGGGCGGACAGGTCATAAACTTTCTTTCAGACCAGAGCAATTGATGAGAGCCGTTAAATTATGAGTTTGTGATGGGGGCCGCTCAGTTAAGGAAAATCAGATGCCCCCATTCACAAAAAATAAACTGACCATATTGCCGGCATCGGCAAAATGGCCGTTAATCTATATCTATTAACTTTCCGGCCGGGTCAAAAGTGTCTTCACATTCATATTGCCCCATAATGACGGGCTTAAGCCAGCCTTTAAGAAAGCGGTTTAATGGCTCAAAGTCCCGGAAAGCAATAATGTCACCGGCCAACATGACCCTCCCCCATTTAACTGGTCCACCATGAATATTAGGGAAGATGTTGCCCATACTGAGACCGGGCCGGTTTATAGGGGCAGTTCAAGACCATCAGATTATATTACCAAAGCACCTTCTCTCGGCTTCGATCGGCACCCACACAGGTTAGCCTTACTGAAGCTGGGGCCGTGGTACCCGTGGCGACGGTTTCGCGGTTATAACTCCTACAGCCCTCCGGGCGCAAACGACTTGGGTTTCCGGAGAGTTCAAGGGGGGGTGTTACGCCACCGGAGATACCACCACCCAATGGTCCTTGTCCCACGGTGGCGCAGGCGGTTAGCGCAATCAACGCTACACATATTGGTAATTGTTTCCAGAACATGTTCGCTCTACCTTATTTACTGCTTAGTCGCTCAATTATCATAATATTAGAAAGTGCCAAAAAATAAATACAAAGGCTCAGATGATTTTTTCCCCTCGTATGTTTCTTGCCCTTGCTTTCACGCTGTCCGTAGTTTTGGCCAATGGAAGTGCCAATGCACAAAATACCCCTCGTGGAATTAGCGAAGAATCTATCGCAACCGCACGGGCTATAGTTGAGTCACGACTCATTGAGTCAATCGGAAAAACTCTTCCTCGAAAAGAGAGCAATGATGTCACCTGGGTCAAGATATCCAAGAGCGCTGACGGTATTTTGTATGAAGGACAACTCCGCTGGAAAAATAGTGAAATCAATAACTTCAATTCACCAAGTGCGCTTTATAAACTAAAAGAAAAAACCATCTCGGACACAAATAAAGGATTCTGCAATGTAACGGCGATTCAACTGTATAGCACTTTAGGAGGGGTCATGAAGGTGGTGTACAATACAGCAGACGCGCATCAGTTCGCCTCCCTTACTATTTCGTGTGAAGAATCTACCGCAACCGAACGGGACATAATTGAGTCAATAGTAATTGACGACTTCGGCAGATCTCTTCCTCGAAAACAGAACGATGATATCACGTGGGTGAAGGTATCAAAGAGTGCTGACGGTATTTTGTATGAAGGAGAACTCAGCCTTACAGTCAATGAGTTCAATAATCGCCATAGTCCAAGTGCATTGACGAAACGAAAAAATGTACTCATTGCGTCCACAAGGAAAGCATTCTGCAACGATAAGGCGGTTCAACTGTATAGCCTCTTAGGCGGGGTATTTAAGGTGGTTTACAATACGGCTGATGCGCATCAATTCGCCGCTCTTACTGTTGCCTGTCCTGAGTTATATTTTGATAGAGGTTACGTCGAACAACAGGAATACAAAGAGATCCTAAAGTTTGATGACACACTTGGTACCATCATTATCCAGGTAGGTATCAATGGTGTTAAGGGGCGTTTTCTTCTGGATACAGGCGCGCCCAACACTATCACCCCGGACTTTGCCGAGCGGGTTTCAGCAGAAACCGACGGCTTATTCGCCACTATGGGCATGGATATTGGGGGAAATGTAATTAAAGGCGAATTAACCACACTTGATACACTTCATATTGGTAGCCTCACCTACCGGGATGTTAATTTCGTCGTAACGTCTCTCTTTGAAGGGGGTATTGTTTCTCACTGCCTTGGTCTGGACGGAGTCATTGGCGCAAATCTTATGAGAAAGTCTGTCTGGAAAATTGACTACGTAAACAGGAACATATTGATTGCGGACTCACCGGATGATCTCGGCGATCTGACAGGTTTTGATAGTATACCTTTTCGCACGACTACTCAGGGCACTCCTCTAATTGATCTCAACATAGATGGCGTAATCGTTAAAGACATCAATTTTGACACGGGACTAAGTGGACATCTAAGCATATTAAAGGAGTATCAGGGTATATTTCCGGATGACCCCAAAAATGATTTTTATGTGGATGGCAGAGCTACTTATGGTGCTGGTGGCAAGTCGCAACAAACACGAACCGACTTCAAAGTTTTTAATAAGGTTAAAATTGGCACATTGTCATTTGACAACTTAGCCGTCGGATTTAGCGAATACCATTCGCTTCTCGGGAACAGAATTCTGGAAAACTATGATGTGATTCTGGACTGGAATTCATCGAAAGTTCTTTGGAAAGAGGTTGTACAATATCAGGATAAGAGGAACTTTGATTTTGCATCCGATGTGAATACCGAAGGTTTTTTTATTACCGGTATTTACTCTAATTCATCAATACCGTTATTGACGGGTGATCAGATTGTGTCCTGGAACGGAAAAGACATGCGTGATATGACCGAGAGTCAAAAATGCGACTTCTTGTCTTCATACGTGAGGGGGGAAAGTTCAGGGGATATCAATCTGCGGGTATTGAGAGACTCTGAAGAAGTACCGGTCACATGGGTGCGGGATTAATGATGTAACGAAACGATGGTATGTACTATCAGTAATCTTTCGTAATGCACAAATTTCGCATGAATGTTCTTTTTTTTGGGCTTTCATGGTCATTTACCTTGCACAAAACTTGCAAATATTCACATATTTCGCCCAAAAATTGCACCCCAAAAAGTGCAAGTTTTTCCTAGTTTTCCTGTGATAATTGACTGAACTAGCCGCTTATTCTTTCTCTTCCAACTTCAAAAATCAAGATTGATATTTGCCAGACCATTGAGATAGGTCCGGGCAGTGGCATCATGGCCGGGAGTGGAGGGTTAGTCCGGCACGCACTTCCATGGTGATGTTGTCACTGAGCGGAACATGATGCCCAACCCCGACGGTAATCTCCTGGCCTGACGGTGTCAGAGTGACGTCGGCATTCCCTTGCAGTAACAGACCGTCAATGGTGCGGCCCGTTGACCATCTCAATCCCATCTCCCCAGCTTCGATATGCAGGGGCTGACTAAACCGTGACGCCTGTAACCTCTGTAGAACTGCCACGAAAGCTGCGTTGTCAGAATAATATACATACGCTGCCACTTGACCTTCCCCCATCAACTGGTCCACCCTGAATGTTAGAGAAGATGTTGCCCGAACTGAACCCGTACATATAATAAACTAACGTTCAAACTGGACCGATTTATGGGGGCAGTTCAATCTTGCGGGCGTGCGGGTTGAGCGGGGATTGTGTCAGGTGTATCAACGTGAACGAGCATAGAACAGTCATAAAAACCGTGCCGGCGTTATTGTTTGCACTGTTCGCCGGGTTGGTGCCGGGCATGACACCGGGTGCGGCCGCCTCCGAACCGCAAAGTCAGGAACAGGCCGGGGTCGAGGCACGTAACGTATTTAACGCCGTGCGGTTGACGGAAAGACAATTGACCTATTGCAGAGGGCAGGAGGTGATCTTTCTCTCCTCCGACTGTCATAAACGCTATGGCCGCTCTCATCCCGGGCACTCGCGTGAGCGGATATTAAGTTTCTGTCAGGGATTCGGATATTCCACCGGTTCCTATCAACCCGGCGGCTGTCAGGATAAGGATAACAACGGGTGGATTGAAACCCGCCATGAGTGGGACTGGGTGGTGGCAACGGACAGTCCGTGGAGCGCAAAAATCAATTTAAGGACGGGGCAGTATGAGGTGATGGCGGCCGGCGAACTTTTGGCGCCCGCCGGACTGGTGCGGGATCAGCTCATAGCCATGGGTATTCCGCAGGATCATCTGCCGCCTCCCGTTGCGCAGGGCCTGTGGGTCTCCGGGTCGGTGGGCCGGAGTGCGACGCTTGATGACATAGAGGATGAAGTCAATCTTGCCGTACCGGAATGTCCAGGCGGAACGACAGGCATCTGGCCCGATTGCGTGACGGTTCCTCCCCCCATCCTGCCCAAATTCGAAACGCCCGAATTTGTTGCGCCTGCGGTTGAAGCAGTTAGCGATACGGTGGACGGCATCGTCGAAGATGCGGGCGGTTTGGTGGACGATGCGGGTGGTCTGGTGGAAGAAGCGATAAAGGCGATTGAAGAAGGCATTGAAGAAGGCGCAGAAAATCTGGGGAGATAGATTTTATGCGCTGAAGGCCCGGCCGCTCACCAACGGAGATGGGACGTTATATATATAGTCGGGACTGATACGGGGTATACAAATGCACCCTATAACAATTCAGGGTCAATTCAATGAATAATAAAAAAATGGTTCTGGCGCAGGGGCTGGCCTTTCTGCCCCTTGTCATGTTTGCCCTGTGCGGAGCGGTGGTGTTTTTCTGGCTTCCGCCCGCGTTTGACCCGGCGGAGCGGTTGATTGCCGGCGTCATAGCGGGAGGCGCAGCGGTGCTGCCCGTCATGCCTCTCATCAGAGAGGGGACAACAGCGGCTCGGGTTTGTCATCCGTCTTGTGGGTAACCGGGTTGCCGTAGAATATGACTCGCCCGGGTGTTTCAATTTACATCTGCCTTCCAAAACACCCATGCCGGCCTATCAGAGCCATTGGCACGAGGTGTTGGCGGACATGGGCCGGAAACTCCCCCATGATACGCTCATCTGCCTTGAAACGTGGGTGCTGCCGACGTTTCCGCCCAGAAACGGTTTCACGCAACGCCCGCTGAACCCCGGCCGCCGTTTGCCGTTGAGTATCAAGGCATGGATATTCGAGTTTTTCCTGCTGTTTTCATGGCAACCGTGGCCGCTGGCTGCCGCCCGCCGCCGAAGGTTCGGAAATTTCATGCGCCGCCGTCAGGAGTCAACACGCTGGGAGGCGCGCCTTGAAGACCTCATCGCCTTCCACAGTTCAAGCAGATCAATCCGCTCCGGCGGGATTGACCGTCAGGGCAGGCTTCGCCGCCCCCCGCGGTAGAGCCGGTTCATTACTCGACGGCCAGAGCCAGGTCGAGAAGTTTCTGTCCGTCGGGAACCTCGTTGACAAACATGCGGTATGACGTCTCGGCGGCAATGTCGCGCCATTTCTGAAAGTCGGACGGTGACATCGGGGTGATTTCCACGCCGGCTTGCCTGTAGACGTTGATGGACGCCGCATCCTGCTTTCTGGCTTCCCGGAGGTAGTAGGCCTCGGCCCTGACGGCCCCTTCCAGAATGGCTTTCTGTTGGGGTCCGGTCAGCCCCTTAAAGACTGATCTGTTCATCAGCAACGGCTGATACATGAACCACAGTGCGCCATCCGCGGTGGGGGGCGTGTAGCATTTCACCTGTTCATAAATCCTGTAGGACACAAAAGAAGACGATGAAGTGTTGGCGGCCTGCACCTCACCCGTCCGTAAAGCCTCGTAGATTTCCGAAGAGGCCATGGAGACAATCGACGCGCCGGCGCCGGCCAACATCTGCCCGGAAGCCTGACCCGCCGCACGGGCGCGGAGACCGCGAATATCGGACGGTCTGGTGATGCATCTGTCTTTGCCGACAAAACCACCGGCGAGATAACCATGAACCAGCACCATCACATTGTCGGCGGCCATTTTCTTTTCCAGTTCGGCCATGAAGGGCGATGTACTCAGACGGGCCGCATGATCATGGTTTTTCACCAGACCGGGCATCAGCGTCACATTATAGGCCGGTTGCCGGTCTCCCGCATAAATGAGGGGGAAGACCGTCATATCCAGTTCGCCGCGGCTCAGCGGACCGTACTGTTCCTGTGGCCTGAACAATGACCCTGATCCGAAAATCCTGATCTTAAGGCCAACATCGGCTCCGGCCACGTGAGCGGCGATAATCCCGGCGACCTTGTGGCGGATATCCTTGTCCGACCACTGGTGCGAGAGACGCAATTCCGTAGCTTGCGCAGAGGTTGCAACGATCATTGCTGTCAGCAGACTCACGATGGTTAAAAATTTATATTTCATGATTTCCTCGGTGAATAGTGTTCAAGTGAATAGCGGACAGCGTCAATGGTCCCCGGTTAATACTTCCCTGCAAATACGTATCAATAAGATAGCGGTAATTCTGCTATAGTGAAAGCATGACAGGGTCTTGTTCCTCCTCCTCCTCCGGTACGCCCCGCCGCACCCATCCTGCGGCGCGCCATGCTGCGGCGCGCCATGCCGCACGTCTGGCGGCGGTGCAGGCTCTCTATCAGATGGAGATCACCGGCATAGGGGTCAACACAATCATTGTCGAGTTTACCGAGCACCGCCTCAAACGGGCCGACCATGAGCATTTTGATGCACTGGTCACCGGTGTCGTTCATCAGCAGGCGGCCATTGACGGGGCTATCGCCGATGCCCTGGCGGCGGGATGGCGGCTGGAGCGTCTTGACAGTACGCTGCGGGCCATCGTGCGGGCCGGGGTGTATGAACTGATGCACATGGACCATATTCCCGTTGCGGTGATTATTGATGATTATCTCGATACCGCTCATGCCTTTTTTAACAAGGAGCAGACGGCTTTTGTCAACGGCGTTCTGGATTCTCTGGGGCGGACGTTAAGGCCGAACTCTTTTTCATGACAAAAGCCTGCATGTATATTTGCAAAAATCTGTCATGCAGATTTCCTTTGTTTGTTTGCAAAAATCCAGCATGTGGATTTTTGGCTTTTGCCAACGGTGTGCTGGATTCTCTGGGGCGGACGTTAAGGCCGGAGCAAATGCGTGATGCAAAACCCTGACTTAAATGATTTAGACGAATTTTCTCTCATCAAAAGCCTGTTTGAGCCGTTAACGCGGGGCGGGGCGGGTGCCTTCGGGCTTCAGGATGACGGGGCCGTCTTTAACGTACCGGCGGGTCTTGAGGTGGGCATGAGTAAAGACATCCTGACCGCCGGTGTGCATTTTCACGACCGGGACGCGCCGGATATCATCGCCCGCAAAGCGTTGCGGGTTAATCTTTCCGACCTCGCCGCCATGGGGGCGCATCCTTACGGCTATTTGCTGGGACTGGCCTGGCCCCGTGACCGGCCTCGCGGGGAGATTGAGAATCTTGCCAAAGGGCTGGCTCATGACGGCGCCCATTACGACATCTCTCTCCTGGGGGGCGATACCATCGCCACGAAAGGGCCCTTAACATTATCGGTGACCGTATGCGGCTTTGTGCCTCAGGGTACGTGTTTGCGCAGGGCAGGGGCTGCGGCCGGTGACGGGATTTATGTCTCGGGCACAGTGGGCGATGCCGCCGCCGGTCTTGGCGTCTTGCAGGGGCGGGTTTCCTGTTCGTCACCACGCCATGAGGCTTATCTGACAGAACGTTATCATCTGCCCGAACCGCGTCAGGCGCTGGGTGTTGCCTTGCGGGGCGTGGCAACGGCGGCGGTGGATGTTTCCGACGGGCTGGTGGCGGATCTGGGCCATCTGTGTGAGGCATCGGGTGTGGGGGCTACCATAGAGTTGCGCCACCTGCCGTTGTCCGGCGCCCTGATCTCTGCCCAACCAACAGCCACAGATGACCAGCAGGCGGACGCCTACTCTCTCGTGTTGGGGGGCGGGGATGATTATGAACTCCTGTTCACGGCTCCGGCGGAGGCCGGAGAGGTGGTAGCCGAAGTGGCCACCGGGACGGATACAAGTGTTACCCGCATCGGTGTTATAGAGGCCGGCAGCGGCGTGCGGGTGGTGGATGCTTCAGGGGGTCCCCTGTCCTTACCGGGAACGGGCTACCGTCATTTTTGAGGCTTTACCCCGTTTTTATAGTCGACGGAATATGCCATGATTATTGACAGGTAGCCGCATTGTGACTACATTAAGACTACTTGATATCAGGAGGTCATTATGCCCGTTGCAGATACATATGTCCGCGCCCGTATTGATACGGAGACCAAAAAAAGAGCCAGCGATGCATTAAACGCGATGGGCTTATCGGTGTCGGATGCTATCCGGTTGCTCATGTTCAAAGTGGCTGACGAACACCGGCTTCCCTTTGAAATCAAGGCACCTAGCAAAAGTAGCCGTAAAGCGTTGACTGAAATTGCGTCCGGTAAAACGGATAGTTTCCATTCCGTTGATGAACTGATGACAGATTTGCATGCGGACGATTGAGCGTCCCGGTTCGTTCAAACGCGATTACAAACGTGAAGCAAAAGGGCGTTATCGTTCTACCCTTGATACCGAGTTGTTGGCTGTCCTGAATGCACTTGTTGTTGATCAATCGCTTGAGCCACGTTACCGGGACCACTCGTTGACCGGTGACTGGCATGGATATCGCGAATGTCATATCAAACCGGACCTTCTTCTGATCTATCGCAAAACCGACGATAATGTGCTTATCCTTGCCCGCCTCGGGTCGCATAGTGAGTTGTTCGGCTAACTCAACGTATCAGTCCGGGAAACGACCGGCCGTACAGGCTTTTGACGGCATTACCGCAGGCGCGGTAGCCCCTTCGGCCGAGCCGTCAGGCATCTGATGGAAAATTCTCAACCAAATCTGTTTTTTTAGTCCTCACGGCGCGTAATATGGGTTGCTTTCACGGGGCAGTTCTGAAAATATCACCTGTCGTGTGCGCTCCTGAGTCAATGATGTTTCAACGATTCCGGGCGCATTTTTTTAAGTGAGGAGAAAAAGAAAATATGGCGGAGGGAAGCATGGTTCTGATGGCAATTATGGCCTGTGGCGGTTTGGCTATTCTTTATGGGGTCTGGGCTATTCGCTCGGTGCTATCGGCGGATGCCGGCAATGAGCGTATGCAGGAAATAGCCGGCGCTATCCAGGAAGGTGCCGGAGCCTATCTCAACCGCCAATATACGGCTATCGCCATAGTCGGCGTCGTCATTTTTGCGCTCATCTGGTGGTTGCTCGGGTTTCTGGTCGCCATGGGCTTTCTGGTGGGGGCGGTGTTGTCGGGCATGGCAGGTTATATCGGCATGATTGTTTCGGTGCGCGCCAATGTGCGCACAACACAGGGGGCCAGCCGCTCTCTACAAGACGGGCTTTTGATTGCCTTCCGTTCGGGCACCGTGACGGGCATGCTGGTGGCCGGTCTGGCTCTTCTGGCGGTGACGGTTTATTTTTACGTACTTACCGATGTGCTGGCCATTCCCGTAGGCTCGCGGACAGTGGTGGATGCTCTTGTGGCGCTGGGCTTCGGAGCCTCCCTGATTTCGATTTTCGCGCGTCTGGGGGGTGGCATTTTCACCAAAGGCGCCGATGTGGGCGGTGATCTGGTCGGTAAGGTAGAGGTGGGTATTCCTGAAGATGACCCGCGCAATCCTGCCGCCATCGCCGATAGTGTCGGTGATAATGTGGGCGACTGTGCGGGCATGGCCGCCGACCTCTTTGAAACATACGCGGTTACGGTTGTGGCGACCATGGTGCTGGCCTCGATCTTCTTTACCGGCATGACAGAGATGATGATCTATCCTCTGGCAATCGGCGGGGCGTGTATTATCACCTCAATTATCGGCATGTTTTTTGTGAAGCTTGGCAAAAGCCAGAATATCATGGGGGCTCTCTATAAAGGTTTTATTGCGTGTGCCCTGTTATCGGTGCCCGCCTTGTGGCTTGTGACGGATTCTCTGGTCGGGATGGACACCCCTCTGACGGCGGCGGGCAGTTTTTTCTCCGGCACGGATCTGTTTCTGTGCGGCCTTGCCGGCCTTATCGTGACGGGGCTGATTATCTGGATTACCGACTATTATACCGGCGTGGGGCACAGGCCCGTTAAAAGCGTCGCGGAAGCCTCCGTCACCGGACATGGCACAAATGTCATTCAGGGGCTGGCGGTATCAATGGAGGCCACGGCTCTGCCGGCGCTGGTTATCGTGGTGGGTATTCTGGTGACCTATGGCCTTGCCGGTCTGTTCGGGATTGCGGTTGCGGTAACAACCATGCTGGCGCTGGCGGGCATGGTGGTGGCTCTTGATGCCTTCGGACCGGTCACCGACAATGCCGGAGGGATTGCGGAGATGGCCGATCTGCCCGAGGATGTGCGCTCGACAACCGATGCGCTGGATGCGGTAGGCAATACCACAAAAGCCGTTACCAAAGGATATGCCATCGGCTCGGCCGGTCTTGGCGCTCTGGTCCTGTTTGCCGCCTACACGCAGGATCTGATGTATTTTGCCGAAAATTCCGGCGATTACCCCTATTTTGAAGGGGTCACGGCAAACTTCTCCCTCTCCAGCCCCTATGTGGTGGTCGGACTTTTTGTCGGGGGGCTGTTGCCCTATCTGTTCGGCGGCATGGGCATGATGGCCGTCGGACGTGCGGCCTCGTCCATCGTTCAGGAAGTGCGCCGCCAGTTCAAGGAGAACCCGGGCATCATGGAGGGGACAACGCGGCCCGACTATGCGCGTGCGGTGGATATGCTCACCCGCTCGGCCATCCGGGAGATGGTGATTCCCTCAATGTTGCCGGTGCTCTCACCCATCGTGCTGTTTTTCATCATTGAGGCCATTGCCGGTAAAGCGGAGGCGTTCTCGGCCGTTGGTGCCATGTTGCTGGGCGTGATTATCACGGGGCTTTTCGTGGCAATTTCCATGACTGCCGGAGGTGGCGCATGGGATAATGCCAAGAAATATATCGAGGACGGTAATCTGGGCGGCAAAGGGTCAGATGCCCATAAGGCGGCGGTAACGGGAGATACGGTCGGAGACCCTTATAAGGATACCGCCGGTCCGGCCGTCAACCCGATGATTAAAATTACCAACATTGTAGCCCTGTTGTTGTTGGCGGTCTTGTCGCACGCCGCCTAGAGCGGTGGGCCGGTGTTGTCCGGCTCTGACATACAATGGAGATATGAAATGAAAACCCTGACAACGTTTTCAATGGCTATAGCCATGGCTTTTGCCGTTAGCGGAGTGGTGGTTTTGACTACACCTTCCGATCAGGCCCGGCATCTTCGCAACTGACGAAGCGAGCTGCCTGTTCGACAAGGATCATCCGGCGTGTTTTGATTCAGAAGGCCGCCGGAGAGACGGCCGGCTTATTGAAGATCCGGACATGTAGGCCTCACCGGTCTGTCTTTATTCCGCACCTTGAAGGAAATATATCAGGACAGAAAACCGGACATTCCGGGACGAGCGTTACTTTGTTCTCTTTAGGGCAACACCTGGGGGGGCGTGTCAAAGCGTCCGAGGTTGCCTAAAAACTGCTCTACGATTGTCAGCTCCTGACCGCCCGTCTTTGTGATGCGCTCAACCGGCGTTACCGAATAGCCATCCGCAAGGGTATATTGCTTAATACTGGTGACGCCGCCGTTCTGGTTAAAAGATACGGCGACGACTTCCTGATCAATAATCTCAGGCCGGTAAAACATAAATTCCTGAACATGGGTAGAAGCATAATACCATGTGTTACCCAGAATGGATTTTGTTGACGGGGTGCCAAAGGTCTCCATGACCTGCTCACGGGTCGTCAGGTTGGCGGCTTTGATCATGTCATACAGCGGGAGTAACCCTTCCTCCGCAAGCTGTTCATCCGAACCCTGACCTTCAGGCACATATCCCCGCAGGCCGTCTACCGGTGCGCAGGCCATGCCATAAAGGAGCAGTGCCGTCACCGCCGAAAAGCGCAGGCAAGACGCACAGTGGCCGTTTGGTAAAAAATCAGAAATCATAGACATATCTCATTAACTCTTATGGGAAACACTTTCGGGAACTCCGGCGACCCTGATTAAGGGGGTGCTTTTTTATGTGATAATACCGCTCATTTTGCAACATATCTCTTTGCACTATACGATGATATATAGGGTGGAAGCCGGTTCGGGGGTGGTCTGCGGCCCGGCCTCCGGCGTCAAAGCATCCACCGGATGCTGTTGACCCGAAGGCGCGTTAAGCGATGCTAGGTGCCTTGCCGGTGCACGGCGATGCCGACTCACAAGTGTTCTCCGGTGACTTCCGGTCTCCGGCCTCCGTGTCAGTATCCGGGTATATATATAACGTCTCAACTCCGGGGATAGCATTCAAAATGTTCAAGGGCTTTCGGGCAAAAAAACAGGCGAAAAATACACTGGCCGATGTTTACCGTGTCGTAGTCGGGCAGGCAAGATTGCCGGCATTTTACAGGGACTTCGGCGTTCCCGATACGGTAGACGGGCGTTTTGACATGATCGTGTTGCACATGGCGCTGTGTTTGCGGCGGCTCCGGGCAGCGGATGCGGACCTTGACGATCAGGCACAGGCTCTTTTCGACTTTATGTTCAGCGATATGGATTACGCCCTGCGTGAGATGGGAGCGGGGGATATGTCTGTAGGGCGGCGGATCAGAGCCATGGTCGAGGCTTTTTACGGGCGCACCAAAACCTATGACAAAGCCCTTGATGCCGGCGACGGGGAGATGCTGACTGATGCTTTAGCCCGTAATGTGTTTCCCGATTGCAAGCCTCCCGTAGCGGCGGCCCACAGGCTGGCGGAATATGTAATACAGGCGGAGGCCGCTCTGGCAGGGGTACCGGTCACGGATATTTTAGCCGGAGGGTTTGGTTTTTGTGATCCGGCGGCGGCTTTGAATTGTCCATAAAAGCGGTGTTCTTTAAAATTCTTTCCCTAAAGCTGAAATTTTTGTTCAATATATTGTTTTTATTTGATTTTTTTCGTAAATGCTCCCTTGCAATCTTAACCTCAGGCGGTAATCTGCTTGCTTGATGGGGTGTCCCATTCGGGTTGACAAAGTTGGGTTTAGGTTAGTTGACAGAGTTGGGTTAGATAAGGTGCACCCTGCCTAAGGCGGTAACCTGTTTGTGTGGGTGCGGAAAGATAGCAGAGGAAAACCGAGGAACGTTGTGAAGGACAAACCGGTAATATCCCTTGACGGCATGGGGGGCGATGATGCGCCGAAAAGCGTTGTGGAGGGTGCGGCACAGGCGCTTGAGCGGCGTCCGGATATTCGCTTTATTATTTATGGCGATGAGGCGCTGTTGTGTCCTCTCGTGAACAGGCATCCGGCCCTTAAGGAAGCCGCAACGCTTGTCCATACGGAGGCCGTTGTGGCGATGGATGATCCCCCGGCCCAGGCCCTGCGCAAGGGGCGGCGGGTCAGTAGCATGTGGCAGGGGATATGGGCCGTAAAGACCGGTGAGGCGGATGCGGCCGTATCAGCAGGAAATACCGGTGCGCTGATGGCTATGGGAAAAGTTATTTTGAAAACGGTTCCGGGGGTGAGGCGCCCGGTACTGGCAGCCTTGTGGCCTAATTTAAAAGGTATCGGTGTGGTTCTGGATTTGGGGGCGGGTGTTAGTCAGGATGTACGCCAGTTGGTAGAGTCTGCCGTGATGGGAGAAGCCTATGCGCGGGTGTTGCTGGACAAGACGCGGCCCAGAGTCGGGCTTTTGAATGTCGGGGTTGAGGGGATTAAGGGTACGGACTCCGTTAGGGAGGCTGCCCGGATTTTGAGCGAGAATGAAGATAATCTTCACCTTGATTTTCACGGGTTTGTGGAAGGGGACGATATCGGACGGGGAACGGTCGATGTGGTTGTCACCGATGGTTTTACGGGTAATGTGGCTCTCAAGACGGCTGAAGGTACGGCGCGGCAATTCAGCGAATTTCTGAGAAACGCCATAAGGCAATCTATTATAAGCCGGATCGGTTATGTTTTTGCGCGAGGAGCTTTTGGGCGTTTGCGTGATGCGTTCAATCCGGGTTCATTTAACGGGGCCGGCATGCTGGGGTTGAAGGGTATTGTCGTAAAAAGCCATGGCAGTGCCGATAGCGCCGGTTATAGTTTCGCCATTCTGGCAGCGGTGAGACTGGTAGAGAGCGATCTGGCGGAAAATGTTAAGCAGGCTATCCAAACCCTTGATCACGTCGTTGTTGATGAGACGGGCTGGGGTGACAGGACTGATAAGGGCGACAAGGTGAATAAAGCCGATGAAATAGGTGGGGGCCAAAACGGCGTTTATGAAAAGGAACGAAAACTTGCCGTTTGATAAAGCCCGCATCAAAAAGGGAAAGCACGGGTCATGAAATCCAGTGTCATAAAAGGGATGGGTGCCCATGTGCCGGGGCGGGTAATCACCAATAAAGATCTGGAAAAGATGGTTGATACGAGTGATGAGTGGATTGTTTCCCGGTCAGGTATTTCGCGCCGCCACATAGTCTCTGAAGGGGAATATACGTCCGATCTTGCCCTTGCGGCAGCACAACAGGCTCTTGAGAATGCCGGTATGGAGTCTTCCGATATTGATGCCATTATTGTTGGCACCACCTCGCCGGATTATACGCTACCCTCAACGGCTGCCGTGGTGCAGCGGGAACTGGGCGTAAAGGGTTGTGCGGCTTTTGATGTTCAGGCCGCCTGTTCGGGTTTTATTTATGGGCTGACCATTGCCGATAGTTTTTTGAAAACCGGCTCTATGGGGACGGCGCTGGTTATCGGTGCCGAAACGCTCTCCAGAATTGTGGACTGGGAAGACCGTTCGACATGCGTTCTGTTTGGAGATGGGGCGGGGGCTGCGGTGGTGTGCGCCGAAGAGCCGAACGGAACAGGAACCGGCCGGCAGGGTATTTTGCATAGTCAGCTTTTGTGCGATGGCGGCTGTGCCGAGTTTTTACGCTCTACGGGGGGGCCATCCAGAACCCGGACGGTTGGCTATATCACCATGGATGGCCCGGAGATTTTTCGGCGTGCCATTAGCTATAGTGTGGACACCGCTCAGCAACTTCTTGATGAGGCCCGGTTGAGTGTTGCAGATATTGATTGGTTCATACCTCACCAGAGCAACAGACGTATCATGGATGGTATTATAAAACGCCTTGATATGCCTGAGAGTAAATTAATAGAGAACATTGCCGATTATGGCAATACATCGGCAGCCTCCGTTCCGATTGCCATGACGGAAGCCATCGGCGACGGGCGTATCAAGAAGGGAGATTTGCTGTTGTTGAGCGCCGTAGGGAGTGGGCTTACCTGGGCCGCCTTGTTGATGCGCTGGTAAAGGTACGGAAGGTATTGATTATTTGACGCATTTGGAGTGGTTGGATAAATTTTAGATACAGGGGTTTTATCCGGGGGGTAATGTGAGCGATAAAAGACCGGAAGGTACCAGAAGAAAGACAAAACAAATAACTGTATGAGGTGTGTGATGGTAGCAGGTGAAAAAGGAGAAAAGTCCGGTACGTTAACTCGCGCTGATTTAAGCGATTATGTTCATCTGGAGCTTGGGCTCTCGCGTAGTGAATCATCGGCGCTTGTTAATGCCCTGTTTGATGAAATCGTTAAAGGATTGAAGGAGAGCGGTCGCGTTAAACTATCTTCTTTCGGTACTTTTATATTGCGTGACAAAAAGAAACGTATGGGGCGCAATCCCAAGACTGGTGAAGCCGTTCCCATAGAACCACGGCGGGTGTTGGTTTTTCGGCCCAGCCAGACTATGAAAAGCCAGATTAATGAACAGTCTCCCCGCCACCGCACGTAAAGCCACCGCCTTTTCGGTCGTCCCGGGGGCGGATAATGGGCCAGATATAATGCGGGATTAAGACCCCGATAGGATGCCGTTTTCATGTCCAGTGCCATAAAATCGCCGCAGGCATTCAGAACCATCAGTGAAGCTTCGGATGAACTGGGGCTACCCTCTCATGTATTGCGGTTTTGGGAGAGTAGATTTCCGCAAATCAAGCCCATGAAGCGAAGCGGCGGACGGCGTTATTATCGTCCGGGGGATTTGTGCCTATTGCGTGGGATTCAGCATCTTTTGTATAAAGACGGGTATACGATTAAGGGGGTCCAGAAAATCTTGCGGGAACGTGGCGCACGCTCCGTCATTCAACTGGGAGCGGGTGAGGGGTTTCATGGGGATGGTGATGATTTACAGGCGGTGGATTTTGAAGACTCGGCCATGGAGAGCATTGAGAGCATTCATGCCAGCATGGCACCTGCTTATAACATCGTACCGGATGACGCAGAGCAAGAGCAAGAGCAAGAACAAGAACAAGAACAAGAACAAGAACCCACGACCTCTTCTCCCCCGGCCTCTCTCGCTGTGGCGGAGTTTCTGTCTGTGGAGCGGCGTCAACGGTTGGAGGCGGTGTCTGCAGATTTGTCAGAAGCGTTAAGGTTGCTGGAACGCATTACCGGTGAAGCACCTTCTGCCGAAGAAGAGCAAGAGGAGAGGTCTGAAGAATAGGGAAAGGCCGGGGTTGCTATGGGAGGGCGGTTCACTTAGGTTTCGGCTTGTCGGAGCGTAGCGCAGCCCGGTAGCGCACTTGTCTGGGGGACAAGGGGTCGTGGGTTCAAATCCCGCCGCTCCGACCATTGTTCTTGCTCTATAGGGAGCCGGTGCCTATTATTGCCAAGTCGTTTAGTACTACTACGGAGACAGGATAGATGTCGGCAATTATCGCTATTGCTCTTATGGTGATCGTTTTTTGTGCCCTTAATATAATTCAGTATGGCAGGGCCGATTAATCCGGTCTATGCGTCCAGCTTTTGCATCCAGCGAATGAGTTGCCCTGCGGGAAACGCCCACAGAACCCCCGCAACGCCGTAGTAGAGAACATGAATGAGGGTGTCGTCGGGCAATCTACCCCCGATTGTAGCTGCTACCATGACATAAAGGGTGATGCCTCCTATTAACACTAAAACGCCGATAAATTTGCGCACGCGGGAAGTCATGATATCTGCGGGACGGGTCCGGCGATGAGGACGGCCCCTGAATATGCAGTTCCCGAATATAGCGGACGTATGCTTAAACAGGCGGGGCAGGGGTCCGGTAAGCGGGTGGCCGTTTGGTTGTGGGTCATGTGTGGGGTGCTGGTTGTCATGATTGCTGTCGGTGGGATAACGCGTCTTACGGATTCGGGGCTTTCCATGACTCAGTGGCGGCCTGTAACGGGCTTTCTACCACCCTTAAGTCCGGCGGACTGGCAAGAAGAGTTCACCCGCTACAAGAAAATACCGGAATACCAATTTGTGAACAACGGTATGTCTCTGGAAGCGTTTAAATCTATTTATTGGTGGGAGTGGGGCCACCGGTTTTTGGGCCGTTTTATGGCGGTCGTCTTTTTGGCGGGGCTGGGATGGCTGGGATGGCGCGGTCATATTAAACGTACCATGCTTCCCAAACTGGGACTGGTTTTTCTGCTTGGCATGGCTCAGGCGGTATTGGGCTGGTATATGGTGAAAAGCGGCCTTACGGATAGGGTGGATGTCAGCCCGTACCGGTTGTCGGCTCATCTGGGGCTGGCGTTTATTATTTTGGCGGTCATGTTTCGGGCGGGGCTTATTTTTAAGGCTCAGGATGCTAACCCTCTCCTGTCTTCACCGTATAATGTTACTCGGATGAAGATCTGTACGGCCTGGGGCCTAACAGGATTGATTTTTGTGCAGATTTTACTGGGCGGTTTTGTCGCCGGGCTGGATGGAGGGCTGAGTTATAATAGTTGGCCCTTAATGGATGGTCGTCTGATACCTCAGGGCTTGCTGGCGATGGAGCCTTTATGGCGCAATTTTTTTGAAAACATTGTCACCGTCCAGTTTATGCACCGGCTTTTGGCTTACGTCCTGTTGTTGGCCGTCGTGATACATTGTGGCCGCTTATTATTAAGCGGAAGACGTAATGATAGATTTAATAGCGGCCTTATCTCATCTGCAGGGATGCTTTTGGCTGCAGTTACCGGGCAAACCCTGTTAGGCATTATAACCCTTATGCTGGTGGTGCCTTTTAGTTTGGCGTTATTGCATCAATTCGGGGCGGTGGTCGTTTTTATCGCGAGCCTGTACCACGGATGGCAGCTTACTTGCGCAGAGCAAACTTTTTCCTGCAGGGCAAATGTCCTCAAAGAGCCT
The DNA here is from genome assembly GCA_036881865.1 of Parvularculales bacterium. NCBI lineage: Bacteria > Pseudomonadati > Pseudomonadota > Alphaproteobacteria > Parvularculales > Parvularculales bacterium. The sequence continues at coordinate 19,221 of JBAJNM010000029.1, forward strand.
GCTCCAGATCTGCAATAATATCTTCCACATCTTCAAGCCCAACGGAAAGACGCACTACGTCAGGAGCGGCGCCGGCGGCGGTTTTTTGAGCGTCATCTAATTGACGATGAGTTGTAGAGGCCGGATGAATAATCAAACTGCGGGTATCTCCCACATTAGCCAGATGGCTGAACAGTTTGACCTTGCCGACTAAATTCACACCGGCTTCATAGCCCCCCTTGAGGCCGAAGGTAAAAACGGCCCCGGCGCCTTTGGGGCAATATTTTTGGGCAAGGGTATGGTGAGGATCATCTGACAGGCCGGCGTAAGAGACCCAGGATATTTTGTCATGGCCTTTCAGAAAGGTTGCAACTCTATGAGCATTGTCGCAATGGCGTGCCATGCGCAGGGGAAGGGTTTCCATGCCGGTAAGAATAAGAAAGGCATTAAAGGGTGAAAGAGCAGGGCCTAAATCCCGTAATCCCAGAACCCGGCACGCTATGGCAAAGCTTATGGGACCGAATGTCTCGTGAAGTTTCATCCCATGATAAGAGTCACACGGTGCCGATAGGGTCGGGAAGCGGTCATCGGCGGACCAGTCAAACTTGCCACCGTCCACAATGACGCCACCCATGGAGTTGCCGTGTCCGCCGAGGAATTTGGTCGCCGAATGTATGATGATATCGGCGCCATGCTCAAGGGGGCGGCAGAGATAAGGAGACGCAAAGGTATTGTCAACAATCAAAGGAATGTGAGCCTCGTGAGCCATAGCGGCTATGGCGGCGATATCCGTGACGATGCCGCCAGGATTAGCGAGGCTTTCAATAAAAATTGCACGTGTCTTAGGGGTTATAGCGGCTTTGATAGTTTCGGGTTTTTGACTATCTGCCCAGTCAACATGCCAGTCGAATTTTTGAAAGGACTGCCCGAACTGATTGATAGAGCCGCCATACAGTTGACGGGCAGCAATGAAATGATCTCCCGGTTCCATGAGAGTATGAAAAATTAAAAGCTGCGCACTATGACCGGAAGCCGTTGCAAGGGCCGCCGTCCCGCCTTCCAGTGTTGCGATGCGCTCTTCCAGAACGGCATTGGTGGGGTTGGTAATGCGGGTGTAGATATTGCCGAACGCCTGCAAACCAAACAGAGAGGCCGCGTGATCAACATCATCGAAAACAAAAGACGTAGTTTGATATATGGGAGTCACCCGCGCTTTGGTGGTGGGGTCCGGCTGGTTTCCTGCGTGGATAGATTGCGTGTGAAAGCCATACTTGTTCTCTGTCATGTTTTCCTCTCATTTTAGATGTGCACGTACCGGCAAGATGCGTAGTGCCGGATTAGCGTCTATGCTACTTATTTATTTTGCCACAAAGGGTCGCGTTTTTCCAAAAACGCCCCAATGCCCTCTTGTGCATCATGGGCCAGCATATTGGTTACCATGATTTGGCTGGCATAGGCGTAAGCTTCTGACAAGGGCTGCTCTAACTGACGGTAAAACGCTTCCTTGCCGATTTGTACCGTAAGAGCCGATTTTTGCGCAATAGTTCCGGCCATGTGATTAACGGCGTCATCAAGGGAGTCCGGCGGAACGGATTTGTTGATGAGTCCATAATCGGCGGCGGTTCGGGCGTCCATCATCTCTCCCAGTAGCAGCATTTCCATAGCCCGCTTGCGCGGGATGTTACGACTAAGAGCGACCATAGGCGTGGAGCAAAAAAGACCAATGTTAACGCCCGGTGTTGCAAAGCGGGCCGTATCGGCTGCAATAGCCAAATCGCAGCTTGCAACCAGCTGACATCCTGCGGCTGTGGCGATACCATGAACCCGCGCGATGACCGGTTTGGGGCAGGTGACAATTTTTTGCATCATAGACGAGCATTGGCTCATGATTCTTTCGTAATAGGTACGTCCCCGGTCATTATCTTGCCGGTGGGCGGTCATTTCTTTGAGGTCGTGTCCGGCACAAAAGGCGGGGCCACACGCCTCCAGAATAATAACGCGGACGGTGTCATCACGGCCCAAAGCCGCCAGAGCCTCCTCAAGGGCAGTTATGAGAGTTTCGGAGAGGCTATTGCGTTGTTCCGGGCGGTTTAGGATGAGGCGGGCAACAGGTCCTTCCCGTTGTTCAACAAGGCAGGGAGTTGCGGGTGTCGTGGTTGCGGAGGCTTCCATGGTGATAGTATATCTGCTCCTGTTTTTGATGCCAGCCCCCTTTTGGGCGACTTTACCTGTTCTTCGTACCGCAAGTTCTTTGCGCCGAATGCCGAAGCTTAAGGGAGAACCCGGAGGGCTTGACAAAAACCGGTAAAATGCCTTAGTAAAAGGGCAATGTGGGGCCATCCTGATAAAAGGGCCGGTAGTTTTGGTTTCGCCTATGGGGCAGTTTGTCGTGGGGTGGTTTATTGACGGTTTCCTTCATTGAAACTTTCTGATGTGTGGGGTCGGCATGTTGTTGTGTGGTGAACCTTTCCGGCTTGTAGAGAACTGATTTGTAGAGAAAACGTAAGGCGCAAAAGATATGAAAACGTGGTCTGCAAAACCTGCTGACATCCGGAAAGACTGGACGGTTATTGACGCTACCGGTCTCGTGGTCGGCCGTCTGGCGGCCATTGTTGCGCCACGGTTGCGGGGCAAGCATAAGCCCGGCTATACGCCGCACATGGATTGCGGAGACCATATTATTATTGTCAATGCGGATAAGGTAGTCTTTACCGGACGCAAACTGATAGACAAACAATATTATAAACACACGGGTTACCCGGGGGGTATTCGGTCAACAACACCGGAGCGTATTTTAGGTGGCAAACACCCTACACGTGTCATTGAAAAAGCTATTGAGCGGATGATGCCCGACGGCCCTTTGGCGAGTCAGCAGATGCGTAACTTGCGGATTTATGCGGGTGCCGAGCATCCCCATCAGGCGCAGTCACCGGTTCCTTTTGATGTGGCCACCTTGAATAGCAAAAACGCGAGGGCGGTATGATGACGGAAATGACCGACGTAGCTCCAACAAATACATCCCCTCAGGATGCGCCTCCTGTCGCTCCCGTCTCCGTGGAGCCAGCGTCTCCGCCGGAGCCGCAGATTGATGAGCATGGCCGGGCACGGGCTACAGGCAAGCGGAAAGAGTCGGTCGCCTGCGTGTGGATAAAGCCGGGCCGTGGAACGATTACCGTTAACGGTAAAGCGGTGGAGAGTTATTTTGCCCGTCCGGTGTTGCGGATGATTATCAACCAACCTCTTGTAGAGGCCGGGCGTGAGTCTCAATATGACGTTATGTGCTCGGTCCACGGAGGAGGCTTGTCGGGACAAGCAGGAGCGGTTCGCCATGGCATATCGCGGGCGCTTGTTCGTTGTGAACCTGACCTGCGTCCACCTCTTAAAAATGGAGGTTTTTTGACGCGGGATTCACGGGTTGTGGAGCGTAAGAAATATGGTCGCCGTAAGGCGCGACGCAGCTTCCAATTCTCCAAACGTTAATTTTTCAATATCAGAGCCCAACATCAGGGCCTAACATCAATCAGGGTTTGCCATATTAGCCGGCAGTGTTGGCGGGTAGAGCAGCGTAGCACGCCGACATAATGCTCAGCAGGGCAGGCTCAATCATTACAGGAGCGGTATTATGTCTGTTTCTTCTCTTCAGGTCGCTATTCTTGGTGCGTCCGGCTATACGGGCGGCGATGCCATTCGCTTGTTGGCGTGTCATCCGAATGTCACTCTAATGGCATTAATTGCCCAACGTCATGCGGGTGAGGCGGTAGAAGACGTCTGGCCTCATTTGGGGGCTACGGACCTGCCGGATATGGTAACGCCCGAACAGGTTGATTGGGAGCATGTAGATGCCGTGGTGTGCGGCCTGCCTCATGGAACGTTTCAGGCGATGAGTACCGATCTGCCGGATCATGTAAAAATTATTGATATGTCGGCGGATTTTCGTCTGCGGGATAAAGAGGTCTACGCCCATTGGTATGGACAGCCTCACGCGGCGCCCGATATGCAGGAACAAGCCGTTTATGGCTTAACGGAGTTTTACCGCAATGATATTGCCGTAGCCCGGCTTGTTGCGTGTCCCGGATGTTATCCGACGGCGGTGTTGCTGGCCTTGCTGCCTCTGGTTTCAGAGCGCTGCATTACGCCGGAGGATTTAATCATTGACGCTAAATCCGGTGTGAGTGGCGCCGGTCGGGGGCTGAAACAGCAAAACCTGTTTAGTGAAATTGCTGAAGCCATGCATCCTTATAATGTTGGATCTCACCGGTCTGTTTCTGAAATTGAGCAGGAACTATCGCGGGCGGGTGGCGTACCGGTTATGGTCAATTTTACGCCTCATCTTGTCCCGTTAAACCGGGGCGAGCTGGTTACGGTCTATGCCCGTTTGGGGCAAGGACAGACGGCAGATGATGCGCGGCGTATTTTGTCCACCCGCTATGAAGCGGAGCCTTTCGTCAATGTGCTTGAAGCGGGCCACACACCGGCAACCCGTCAGGTGCGGGGGTCTAATCTGTGTCAGATTGGCGTTTTTGCCGACCGCCTTCCTGAGCGGGTTATTATTGTGGCGGCGATTGACAATCTGGTTAAGGGATCAAGTGGACAGGCCGTTCAGAACCTTAATCTCATGTTTGGTTTTGATGAGACCACAGGATTGGAGCAAAAGCCTCTTTTTCCCTAAAGATAAGATGCGGTATGCTTTGTTTTGCTGGTATTGGGCAGGATTTCATACTATATCTGGTGTCCTGTCTCGGGCTTTGAGTGGATTGGGCGCAACATGTTTTTTTGCCGTAAACTACGTTGGAGCGCTGTGCTTTTGTGCGTATTGGGCCTGAGTGGGGCGTGTGTGGGTGATAATGGGGCGTATCCCGCGCTGGCGGATGTCCCCCCCCCTCCCGATGTGACAGCGTATGATTATGAAGAGCGACAAGAGATCATGCAGGAGTTGTTGGTAGAAAAAGAGCGCATACGTCTTTTAGATCAAAAAACGCGCCGCAGTATAGCTCCGTCCGCCCCCTAGTTGACTATAAAGATAAGATCATGGTTTTTTCAGAAGAGTTTCACAGAATCAAGCAACTGCCCCCGTATGTTTTTGCAGAGGTCAATCGCCTTAAAGAAGAGGCGCGCGGGCGGGGCATGGATATTATTGACTTCGGCATGGGTAATCCGGACATGCCGACGCCATCTCATATTATTGATAAGCTGATGGAGACGGTTGGCAAGCCACGCACGAGCCGTTATTCGGCATCACGGGGGATTACCGGCTTGCGCCGTGCGCAGGCTGCTTATTATGAACGCCGTTTTGGAGTTCAATTAGATCCGGAACGGGAGGTCATTGTGACATTGGGATCTAAAGAAGGGTTTGCTAACATGGCGCAAGCCATAACGGCCCCGGGCGATGTTGTGCTGGTACCCAGCCCGACCTATCCAATTCATACATTCGGATTTATTATTTCCGGCGGAACGGTGCGGCACATGCCGTGTCCTGATGCCAATAGTCTGCTGGAAAGACTCCATGATGAGGTTGTTGCAAGCCCAAAACCGCCGTTAGCGCTTATTTTGAACTATCCGTCTAACCCGACGGCACAGGTGGCAGATTTAGAGTTTTATAAAGAGGTTGTCGCCTTTGCCCGCCGTCATGGCATTATTATTCTCTCTGATCTGGCTTATGCCGAGATTTATTTTGATGGGAAGCCGCCACCCTCTATCTTGCAGGTTTCCGGTGCAAAAGATATCGCTGTTGAGTTTACCTCCATGAGTAAAACCTATGCCATGCCGGGTTGGCGCATTGGGTTTGCGGTCGGTAATGAGAAACTTGTCGGAGCTTTGACGCGGATAAAATCTTATTTGGATTATGGTGCTTTTACACCTATACAA